>NZ_VFVP01000010.1:0-201632 GCF_006442175.1 Mesorhizobium sp. B2-3-14
CCCCTTCCCCTCTCCTTTCCCCTCGTTTCCCGATCAACTTCCGCCCCCCGGGAACCGGCCTCAGACCGTCCCGGCGATGGCGTTTTCGAGCAGTGTCAGCGCCGCCTTCTTGGTCAGCTTGACCGGATTGCCGCCGGCCGTCGGATCGACCACCGCCATGTCGGCGATCAGCCCCTTGCGCTTCTTGTCCATGTCGAGCCCCTTGATCAGGGCCGGCAGCGCGTGCGGCACCTTCAGCTCCTTGCGCAGCTTGATAACAGCCTTGGCGAAGCCGTCGAAACCGCCCTTGATGCCGCAATAGGCGGCGAGGCGGGCGATACGCTCCTCGATGGAGTCGCGATTGAAGGCCAGCACATATGGCATGAACACGGCATTGGTCATGCCATGATGGGTGTCGTAGAGCGCGCCGATCGGATGCGACAGCGAGTGGATGGCACCCAGCCCCTTCTGGAAGGCCGCGGCGCCCATGGCGGCCGCGCTCATCATATGGGCGCGGGCGACGAGGTCTTTGCCATTGGCATAAGCCTTCGGCAGGTTCTCGAACACCAGGCGTATGCCTTCGACGGCAATGCCGTCGGCCATCGGATGGTAGCCCGGCGCGCAATAGGCTTCGAGGCAATGGGCAAGCGCGTCCATGCCGGTGCCGGCGGTGATGAAGGAAGGCATGCCGACCGACAGCTCCGGATCGGCGATGACGATCGCCGGCAACAACTTCGGATGGAAGATGACCTTCTTGGTATGCGTCTCCTCGTTGGTGATGACGCCGGCGCGACCGACCTCCGAGCCGGTGCCGGCGGTGGTCGGCACCGCGATGATCGGCGCTATGGCGTCGGAGTTGGCGCGCGTCCACCAGTCGCCGACATCCTCGAAGTCCCAGACCGGCCTGACTTGGCCGGCCTGGAAGGCGATCAGCTTGCCGAGGTCGAGCGCCGAGCCGCCGCCGAAGGCGATGACGCCGTCATGCTTGCCCTTCTTGAACACCGCGATGCCAGCGGTGAGGTTGGACTCGACTGGGTTCGGCTTCACCTCGGAGAACACGCCATAGGGCACCTTGGCCTCGTCGAGAATCCTGAGCGTCGAGGCGACGACCGGCAGTTTCGCCAATCCCGGATCGGTGACGAAAAGCGGCCGCTTGATGCCGGTGGCCGCGAGCACCTCCGGCAGTTCCTTGATGCGCCCGGCGCCGAAGCGAACGGTGGTGGGGTAGTTCCATTTGGAGATGAGCTTGGACATTTTTGTCTTTCGAAAATTAGATGGCTTCACGCAGATGGAAGGATTTCGGCCGGGTCAGATTGTCATAGCCCAGCGCCGACAGGGCAACGCCCTTGCCGGTGTCCTTGACGCCGGTCCAGACCAGCGCGGGATCGAGATAGTCGCAGCGGTTCATGAACACCGTGCCGGTCTCGACGCGGTCGCCGATCGCCACCGCATGCTCGGTGTCGCGCGTCCAGATCGAGGCCGTCAGCCCGTAGGGGCTGTCGTTCATCAAAGCGATCGCCTCCTCATCGTTGCGCACCTTCATGATGCCGACGATCGGGCCAAAGCTTTCCTCACGCATGACGCTCATCTGATGGTCGACTTGCGTCAACACCTCCGGCGCCAGGTAAGGCGAGCCGGCCTTGTCGTTAGCCACCTTCATGTTGATGTGCGCCTTGGCACCCTTGCGCAGCGCTTCGGCCTTCTGCTCGCGGATCAGGTCGGCAAAGCGCGCCTGCGCCATCGGTCCCATCGTCGTCGCCTGCTCCAGCGGATTGCCGACGACATAATTCCTGGTCTCGGCGATGAAGCCTTCGACGAACTCGTCATAGACTTTTTCGTGCACATAGACGCGTTCGATGCCGCAGCAGCACTGGCCGGAATTGAAGAAGGCGCCGTCGACCAGATTGGCCACGGCATGGTCCATCTTGGCGTCGGGCAGCACATAGGCCGGATCCTTGCCACCGAGTTCGAGCCCAAGCGTCATGAAGGTGCCTGCCGCCGCCTTTTCGATAGCACGGCCGCCAGCGACCGAGCCGGTGAAATTGACATGGTCGATCTTGCCGGAACCCAGCAGTTTTTCCGTCTGTGCATGGTTGAGCACGACATTCTGGAACACGCCCTTTGGCAGGCCGGCCTTGTCGAAAGCCTGTTGAAAGCGCTCGCCGACCAGCAACGTCTGCGCGGCATGTTTCAGGATGACGGCGTTGCCGGCCATCAGCGCCGGCACGATGGTGTTGACCGCTGTCAGATAGGGATAGTTCCATGGCGCGATCACCATGACCACCCCAAGCGGATCCTTCTTCACATAGCGCCGGAAGCCGTCCTTCGGGTTGGAGGCCGGCACGGACTTGAGCGCCGCTTCCGCGATCTCGACCATGTAGTTGGTACGCTCCTTGACGCCGCCGAACTCGCCGCCATAACGAACGGGACGCCCCATCTGCCAGGCGATCTCCGGCACGATCTCGTCGGTCATCGCGACCAGTGCTTCCAGCATCGCCAGCATGTACTTGCCGCGCTCGACGATCGGCGTCTGCGCCCACTTCTCCTGCGCCGCCTTGGCACGCTCGACCGCGGCGTTGATCGCCTGGTCGGTAGCGACCGGCCGCTCCGCATAGATCGAGCCGTCGATGGGGGATTTGAGTTCTACGGTTTCCAAAAGGTGCTCCATTTAGCAGGCTAATGTACGCAGATGGCCGTTGCGGCTGTAGCGAAGGATGGGCTCGTCTCGCGTCACAAGAACCATGTCCAAGGCCCTTGCAGTGGCAATCAGTATTCGATCCATAGGATCGCCATGGGGCGAACCCGGCAAGTTGGAGGACGCGATCAGAATAGCCGGCGAAATCGCGCTGAGTTTTGCGGACATGCGCTCAATGAATCGCTCTACGAAATCGAGCGGCGCTATGGGCAAGTTGAGCCGGCCCTTGGCCACACCGACGCCGATCTCCCATGCTGACATCGGCGAGAGATAGAGGCGGCCATCATAGGCCGCGTCGGAAATCTTCTGACTTGCCTGAGGGTCGATTTTGCTGTCGTTTGCAATGAAGATCATCGCGCACGTGTCCAGCAGCAGGCTCGGCTCTTCACTCATTTGCGCATCACGTGTTTACCATGCTGCGCCTGAGTTTCACCGCCCAGATAACCCCGATCCCAAGGCTCATCATCGAACGGTTTGGTGACATCAAACCCGGCCTCGATTGCTATCAAGCCCTTCATGAAACCAAATCCAGGGTGACGGTGCGTACGCACAGCGGGTGCGGCGTCACCGGTCGGCATCTTGCGAACGCGGCGAAAGACAAGCTTGCCAGCGCCTACGTTGACGGATTCGGTTTCGAACCCGGCCTCGAGCCACTCCCTGGTCATGGGATTGTTGCTCGGATTGTTGCTCCACCACGCGGGGTATCGCTTCGATGCCGGCAACGGCAGACTAAGCACGCTTTCGATCTGATCGAACGACATAGGCACACGGTCGGCATTCTGGGCGACCAGAAATTCCTTCAGCGGCGCATATTTGGACATTGCGAACTCCCCAACAATTGCAGCTTGCAGCCTTCATATGAGCTACATTAACTACATTGTCAACATAAAGCTGCATAAAGCTTTAGTAACGCTCGAACCCTCTGTGCAGTTCCCAATCCGTGATACGCCGATCGTATTCGAACTGCTCCCACTTCGCTGTGTGGACATAGTGCTCGAGCACATCCTCGCCGAGCGCCTGTTTCAGCATCTTCGATTTCGCCAGCGTCTCGGTCGCATCGCGCAGCGTCTTTGGAATTTCCGGCAAACGAGAAGCCTGATAGGCGTCGCCGACGAAAGGCTTCTGCAATTCCAGCTTCTCGTCGATACCGGCGAGGCCGGCCGCGATCAGCGCCGCGAAGGCGAGATAGGGATTGAGGTCGGCGCCGCCGATGCGGCACTCCATGCGGATGCCTTTGGTGCCCTCGCCGCACAGGCGGAAGCCGGCGGTGCGGTTGTCTTCGCTCCACATGATCTTGGTCGGCGCGAAAGTGCCGGCCTGGAAGCGCTTGTAGGAATTGATGTAGGGCGCCAGGAACCAGGTGAATTCCTTGGCGTATTTCAACTGCCCGGCCGCCCATTGCTGGCCGAGCGTCGACAAGGTCCAGTCGGCTTGTCTGTCGAAGAACAGTGGCGTCTTGCCGTCCGCGCTCCACAGCGAATTGTGGATGTGGCTGGAATTGCCGGCGAGACCGTAATTATACTTGGACATGAAGGAAATCGCCTTGCCTTCGGACTCGGCAATCTCCTTGGCGCCGTTCTTCAGGATGACGTGGCGGTCGGCCATGTCGAGCGCCTCGGCGTAGCGCACATTGATCTCTTCCTGGCCCGGACCCCACTCGCCCTTGGAATTCTCGATCGGAATACCGGCGGCTTCCATCTCGTTGCGAAGCCGGCGCATGACGCCTTCTTCCTTGGTGGTGATGCCGATCTGGTAGTCGCCAATATAGGGCGAGGCTGTATCGAGCCCCTGCCAATGCTTCTTGCGGGCGGAATCGTAGGTTTCGTTAAACAGATAGAATTCGAGCTCGGAAGCGAAATAGCCGATATAGCCGCGCTCGCTCAGCCGCTTGACCTGCTTCTTCAGGATGGCGCGCGGCGAATGCGGCAGGTCGTCATGGGTGTGGTGGTCGAGCACGTCGCAAATGACGAGCGCCGTCTTTTCCAGCCAGGGAATGCGCCGCAGCGTCGCCAGGTCCGGCTTCATGACGAAGTCGCCATAGCCCTTCGACCAGCTTGCCGCCTTGTAGCCCGGCACCGGCTCCATATCGATGTCGGCCGCCAGCAGGTAGTTGCAGCCATGCGTCTCGTCATGCGCGGAATCGACGAAGTATTGCGCCAGGAACCGCTTTCCCGCCAACCGGCCCTGCATGTCGACAATGCATGCCAGCACCGTGTCGATCTCGCCGCTGGAGACCGCTTTCTTCAACTGATCGAACGAGAAACTTCCGGCCATTCCTTTGGCACTCCAGTGCTTGGCGTTTCGGGCTTGTCACATGAACGAGAACAAAAAACCGTGGCGGGCGAACCAGCCACGGCTTGATTGGTTGTTTACGCGGATTCGCCAACGGCCTTTTCGGCCGCTGCGATGGTCGCCCTGCGCTTGGCGATTGCCGTCTCGCCGATGGGCGGCCCCTGGAAGCGGCGGTTCTCAACGGCGAACCACAAAACGACGAGCAGAACGATCAATCCGATCGCATAGTTGATCAAGATGTCGAAGGGCGGTTGGATGCCGGCATACATCAACACCAGAACACCAAGCACGGTGATGACCGCGAACGGCTTTGACCAGATGCCGAGCCGGAATGGTCCGAACTCGGTCCAGCTCTTTCCTTCCGCAAGAAGTCCGGCCGCGATCGGCATGGCGTAGGAGACGTAGAGGAAGAGTGCGCAGCCGGCTGCCAGCGCCGCGAAAGCCGGCGAATAGAGCGTGGCGGCAATCGACAGAACGACGCCGAGCCAGATGGCCGGGACGGGCGTGCGCCAGGTCGGCGAAACCTGCTTCCATAAAGAAGACCCCGGCAGACCTCCGTCACGCGAAAAGGCAAAGATCATGCGCGAGGTCGAAGTGAGCCCTGCTAGCGCGCACAGATAGTTCGACAGCACGATGGCGATGCCGAGCAGAGCCTTGAGCCAGGTTGGCGCCGGCAGATTGTTGAACAGGTTGAACCAGGCATTGCCGCCGTCCTTGGCGGTCGCCACGAGATCGGGGCTGGCAAGGACGAAGGAGACCGCCATGACGAAACCGAAGACGAGAGACCAGAGGACCGCGTGGATCATGCCTCTGGGCACAGCGACGCGGGCATTGTGCGTTTCCTCGGCGGTATGCGCGGAGGCGTCAAAGCCGGTGATCGTGTAAAGCGGGTAGAGAAGGCCAATCAGGAAGGCCACGAGTGCGGTGCGGGCCGTCGGAACATAGCCACCACCGAGATCGCCGGTCGTGTTGACGAAAGTCGTCAGCCGCGCGAGGTCGAAGCCATGCGCGCCCCAGATCAGGAAGGTCAGCGTCAGCACGACCGCGACAACGAGGATGAGGTAGCCGGAAAAATCGGTCAACATCGTCGTCGTCTTGATGCCGAGATGATTGAACAGACCTTGGGTAACTGTAATCAAGACGACTGCCGCCGTCTGTTGCCAGAAGCCCCAGGCCGATGTGTCCCAGCCGAAGATCGGGCCAGCAACGAGCCCCTGAAACAGCAGGTAGACGCCGACATTCACCGAAGCGACGACGAAGATCAGGCCGAGCAAGTTGATCCAGGCCGTGGCCCAGCCCCAGCCGCGTCCGCCCAGGATCGAGGACCAGTGATAGAGGCCGCCGGCTGTCGGATAGGCCGATCCAATCTGGCCGAGAGACGCCGCGACCACGAGCGCAAAGACGCCGCCGATGACCCAGCCGATGGTCGCCTCGAAACCGCTGCCGGTCGCCATGGCCAGCGGGAAAGACGTAATGCCGCCCGCCAGAATGCAGATGATCGAGAAGGAAATGGCGAAGTTGGAGAAGCCGCTCATGCGGCGCGCTAGTTCCTGGGCGTAGCCCATACTGTGGAGGATTTTTGTGTCCTCCGACTTGTCAGAGTGATCAGGTGTTGTCATGTCAGAGTTCCCCTGTTGGTTCTTAGCTGGCCGATTGAACTGACTTTCCGACTGCGCTTCGTCGAGAGCCCTTGGCCTCCTCTGGCTCCAGATCCGAAAAAATGCCCGTGAGCATATCCGCCCATTTCCGCTGCCCGGTTTCGCCGGAGATTTCATCGTTGCGGATTTCGATCATCGCGCAGGGTAGCCCGCGCGAGCGCGCGTGCCGTTCCAGCGTGAAATAGACGCGGTCGGCCGGCGAATAGGGTTCGTTGATGCCGACGGTGATGCCTGAGAGCCGTTGCAGCGCCGATATCAGCGGCGACGCCAGCCGGCGATCATCGTCATGGATGATGCCGATATGCCAGGGCCGATTGCGGCCTTTATAGACCGGCGTGAAGGAATGAACGGAAACCAGGCGGGTCTCCTGGCCGCGCGCCAACCGGTCCTCGACGATGCGCTCGATGGCGCCATGGAACGGTTGCCATGACAGGGCGACCCGCGCCGCGCGCTGTTTTTCCGACAAGCCGGTATTGCCCGGTATGGCAGTGGTTTCGCTGACCGGCGGCACCAGGTCCGGCGCATCGAGCGGCCGGTTGCAGTCGATGACGAGACGCGAAATGCGGGTTTCGACCAGCGTCGCATCGAGCGCCTGCGCCATCCGCAGCGCAACCGGCAAAGCACCGGGATCCCAAGCGATGTGACGCGACAGGTCGTCGGCGGCGAGGCCGAGCGTGCCGAATTCAGCCGGCAGGAAATTGGAAGCGTGATCGCAGGTCAGCACGAAGGGGCTCGATCCGCCGGGGTTCGTCACCCCCACGGTATCAGACGATGCAAGGCTGGCGGGCCGCGCTGTCTCCATAGTCCTGCCGTCCCCTGGGAGCGCTGTATCGTATGTTACGTATTTTGTTTCATTGCGTCCCAGTGGATGATTTCATACAGTTTGTTTGGCTTTGTCAAATGCGATCTGGGGAAAAGACGGTCGGCGGGCCAAGGGTGGGGAAAAGATGATTTCCAACATTGCCGAATTGATTGCCGACCGTATCGGCGCGATGCCCGCCGGCGAACGGCGCGCAGCGCAGACGCTGATCGCGAGCTATCCGATGATCGGCCTGAAGACGGTCGCCGAATTCTCATCCGCGGCCGGCGTCTCCTCGCCGACGATCCTGCGTTTCGTCGCCCGGCTGGGCTTCCAGAATTACCCCGAGTTCCAGTCGAGCCTGCAGGATGAACTGGCGGCGCAATTGCAATCGCCGGCGATACGAACGCTCAACCCGCCCTCGCCTAGTGGCGGCACGGTGTCGCCCATGCTGGAAGCAACGCTGGACAATATGCGCGAGACCTTCAGGCACCTGTCCGACAAGCAGCTTGCCGACATTGCCACCAGGCTGGCCGAGCGGCGTGGCAAGACATTCCTGATCGGCGGCCGCTTTACCGACCCGCTGGCGCGCTACATGGCCGCCCATCTCGCCGTCATCCAGCCCGATGTCTTTCACCTCGCCGGCCAGGAGAGCATGTGGCGTGACCGGCTGATCGACATGGGCAAGCGCGACGTGCTGGTGATCTTCGACATCAGGCGCTACCAGGACAGCCTCGTCCGCTTCGCCGAGAAGGCGCATCAGCGCGGCGTTCAGATCGTACTGTTCACCGACCAGTGGCTGTCGCCGATCGCCCGCTTTGCTCGCCATGTCATCGCCGGACGAACCGCCGTGCCTTCCGCATGGGATTCCTCGGCGGCACTTTTCGTCGTCGCCGAAACGCTGATCGGCGCCGTCACCAGGCAACTCGAGGCCGACGGCGCCCGGCGCATCCGCGAGATGGAAGGCCTGCGATAAGCAGAATCCTCCGGATCACTGCATCGGCTTCGCGGCCGTCTCGGTTTCACGTTACCGAGATTTAATGTGCACGATTGCGTGATAATTGCCATAAACCGCTGATATCGGGGTGTGGCGTGGCCGGATTTTTGCCGCCCGCCCGCATCGTCGCTGTGCCGTTCCTTTGCGAATGGCCGACGATTTCTGAAACCGGAGTGTCGATGCGGACCTGGAAGCAAATTGTCGTTGCGCTTGTGATCGTGGTCGCCGCCGCGGCCGCCTGGGCACGCTTCTATCCAGGCGCGCCGGCAGTGCTGGCGCGCTGGGGGATGGATTGGGCCTACGCGGCAACGCCTCCCGCCGGAAGCGGTGCGGACGGCGCGAAACAGGCTGGCAATCGCAATGGAGTCCGGCAGGTCAACGTCGTCGCCTTGCCTGCCGGTACGGCCACCATAAACGACCGCCTGCAAGCGATCGGCACCGGCCGTGCCAACGCCTCGGTGACCGTCAATCCCTACAGTTCCGGCCGTCTTGCCGAGTTGCTGGTCGAATCCGGCACTCATGTCGACAAGGGACGGATCATCGCAACGCTCGATTCCGAGACGGAGATCATCGCACAGGACCGCGCCAAGCTTGCCTTGCAGGATGCTCAGTCCAAGCTCGACCGCGTCAAGTCGCTGCGTGCCTCCAACGCGGCGACACCGGTCGCGGTCGCCGATGCCGAAGTGGTTCTGGCCGGCGCCAAGCTGGCGCTTCAGGATGCCGAGCTTGCACTGCAGCGCCGCTCGATCCTGGCGCCGATCACCGGCACGGTCGGCATCCTGCCGATCTCGGCCGGCAATTACGTCACCAACCAGTCGGCGATAGCCACGCTTGACGACCGGTCCTCTATCCTGGTCGATTTCCAGGTGCCCGAGCGCTTCGCCGCCGCCGTCAAGGTCGGCGCGCAATTGACGGCGACGCCGATCGCCAATCCGAGCAACGCATACACCGGCACGGTTTCGGCGATCGACAATCATATCGACGAAAAGAGCCGCACACTTCTGGTCAAGGCCACCATCGCCAATCCGGCCGATTCGCTGCGCGCCGGCATGTCGTTCTCCATCACCATGAAATTCCCCGGCGAGACCTATCCGGCCGTCAGCCCGCTGGCGATCCTCTGGGGTTCGGACGGCGCCTATGTCTGGCAAGTCGAGGACGGCAAGGCCAGGCGC
The DNA here is from genome assembly GCF_006442175.1 of Mesorhizobium sp. B2-3-14. NCBI lineage: Bacteria > Pseudomonadati > Pseudomonadota > Alphaproteobacteria > Hyphomicrobiales > Phyllobacteriaceae > Mesorhizobium > Mesorhizobium sp. B2-3-14. The sequence goes on from NZ_VFVP01000010.1 coordinate 9,593, forward strand.
GTGCCGGTGCGCATCATCCAGCGCAACACCGAGACCGTATTGATCGACGCGGAGATCGACAGCGGCGACATGGTGGTCACCGAAGGCACCCAAAGTGTCAGCGAAGGCGGCGAGGTTCGCATCGCGGGCCAGGAGCAGCGCGCCACCAACGCCGCGGAAGGCTCATGACCGGCTCCGTCAACGCCGCCAGCGATACCGGCTTCACCGCACTGTTCATCCGCAGGCCGGTCATGGCGTTCGTGCTGAACACCCTTATAGCCGTTGCCGGCCTCGCTGCCTTCTACGGTGTCGAGATCCGCGAACTGCCCGACGTCGACCGCGCCGTCGTCACGGTCTCCACGACCTTCGAAGGCGCGGCCGCCGAAACCGTCGACCGCGAACTGACCGACACGATCGAGGGCGCCGTCGCCCGCGTCTCCGGCGTCAAGTCGATCTCATCTTCCTCCTCCTTCGGCTCGAGCCGCGTCACCATCGAGTTCAACGACGGTGTCGATCTCAATGTCGCCGCCTCGGATGTGCGTGATGCCGTCGGCCGGGTCGCCAACCAGATGCCCGATACCGCCGATCCGCCGCGCATCGTCAAGGCCGATGCCAATTCCGACGCGGTGATGCGGCTGGCGGTGACTTCGGACACCATGTCGATCCAGGACATGACGGTGGTGGTCCAGGACCAGATCGAGGACGAACTGGCCGCCGTGCCCGGCGTCGCCGACGTCCAGGTTTATGGCGACCGCGACAAGATCTTTCGCATCGATGTCGACCAGAACAAGCTCGCCAGCCTCGGCTTCACGGTCGCCGACCTCCGGGCGGCGCTTGCCTCCGTCGCCTTCGATTCCCCGGCCGGGTCGATCACAACGACCAACCAGGACCTGATCGTCCGCACCACGGCCGACGTGACGACGCCCGAGGAATTCGAAAACATCATCATCGGCGGCACGACGCGCATCCGCGATGTCGCGACCGTCACGCTCGGCCCCGATGTTGGCCAGACGACGCTGCGTTCGGACGGCAAGACCGGAATCGGCCTCGGCATTATCCGCCAGGCGGAATCGAACACGCTGGACATTTCGACGGGCGTCCAGGTCGCCGTCGCCAAGCTGCAGGAGAACCTGCCCAAGGGCATGTCGATCAAGATCACCAGCGACGACGCTGTCTTCGTCAAGGGTGCGGTGCACGAGGTCGAGATCGCGCTTGGGCTGTCGGTTACCATGGTGCTGATCGTCATCTACATCTTCCTGCTCGACTGGCGCGCCACGCTCATCCCCGGCCTGTCGATGCCGGTCGCCATGATCGGCACCATCGCCGCCATCTATCTGGCCGGCTTCTCCGTCAACATCCTGACGCTGCTCGCTTTGGTGCTGGCCACCGGCCTTGTCGTCGACGACGCCATCGTCGTCTTGGAAAACATCGTGCGACGCCGCAACGAAGGCATGGGGCCGCGTGCGGCGGCCGTGCTCGGCGCGCAGGAAGTGTTCTTCGCCGTCGTCGCCACGACACTGACGCTTGTCGCCGTCTTCGTGCCGATCTCGTTCCTGCCCGGCCAGACCGGCGGCCTGTTCCGCGAATTCGGCTTCGTGCTTGCGATGTCGGTGCTTCTGTCCTGCGTGGTCGCGCTGACGCTTTGCCCGATGCTTGCTTCGCGCATGCTGACCAGCGCGCCGCTTCACCACGAAGGCGGCCAAGGCGTCGGCGCTCGCATCGGCGGCGTCTTGAATGCCGGCTACAAGCGCGCGCTGCACGCTTGCCTCGATGCGCCCTGGATCGTGGTTCTGGTCGCGGTGCTGTTTGCCGGCGTCGCCTTCGCGCTGTTCGGCACCATCCGCCAGGAACTGACGCCGACCGAGGACCGCGCCGCCGTGCTGTTGCGCATCAACGCCCCGCAAGGCGTCAGCCTCGACTACACGACGCAGCAGATGCAGAAGATCGAGCGGCTGATCCAGCCGATGCGCGATTCCGGCGAGATCCGCTCGACTTTCGAAAACGCCGGCCAGAACGGCTCCTACAATTCTGGCTTCATGGTGATGACGCTGGCGCCGTGGGACGAGCGCAGCCGCAGCCAGCAGGAGATCATGGCCGAGATCAGTCAGTTGACCAAGCAGGTGCCCAGCGTGCGGATCTTCCCGGTCCAACCCAACAGTCTCGGCATCCGCGGCGCCGGCAACGGCCTGCAATTCGCTCTGGTTGGCAACGACCGCAAGGCGCTTGGCGATGCAGCGGTCAAGATCATCGCCGAGATGCAGAAGGATGAGCACTTTCAGACGCCGCGCCTGTCGATCGACCCGACGCAGCCGCAACTGGCCGTAGCTATAGATCGTGAGCGCGCCTCCGATCTCGGCATCGACATCACGGGGCTCGCCAACACCATGCAAGCCATGCTCGACGGCAACGACGTCGTCGATGTCTACATTGCCGACCGCAGCTACGGCGTGAAGCTGGTCTCGACGACCAATCCGATCAACGACCCGACCGACCTGGAAAATGTCTTCCTCAAGACCGCGGATGGCCGCTTCGTGCCGATGTCGACCATCGCCACGCTGACCGAGCGCGCCGTGCCGCCGTCGCTGTCGCGCGAACAGCAGCAGCCATCGGTGGCGATCACCTCCAACCTCTCAAGCAATTTCGCGCTTGGCGATGCGCTGATACGCGCCGAGCAGATCGCCACGCCGCTCCTGCCGCCCGGAAGCCGCATCCTGCCCCTGGCCGAGGCTGCGACTTTGGGTGAAACCAACAGCGCCATGGTCACCATCTTCGGCTTCGCCCTGGTCATCATCCTCCTGGTGCTGGCCGCCCAGTTCGAGAGTTTCGTCAGCGCCGTCATCATCATGGCGACGGTGCCGCTCGGCCTTGCCTGCGCCATTTTCGCGCTGCTGCTTTCAGGCACCAGCCTCAACGCCTACAGCCAGATCGGCCTGGTGCTGCTGGTCGGCGTCATGGCCAAGAACGGCATCCTGATCGTCGAATTCGCCAACCAGCTGCGAGATCGAGGCCTGGGCGTGCGCGAAGCTATCGAGCAGGCTTCCACCATCCGCCTGCGGCCGGTGATGATGACGATGATCTGCACCATACTTGGCGGTGTGCCGCTCGTGCTGGCCGCCGGCGCGGGCGCCGAGGCACGCGTAGCGCTCGGCTGGGTCATTGTCGGCGGGCTTGGCCTGGCCACCATCTCGACACTGTTCCTGACCCCGGTCGCCTATCTTCTGCTTGGCCGCTTCGTCACGCCGAAGACCCATGAGGAAGCACGGCTGAAGCGCGAACTCGAGGAAGCCGCCTACACCAATGTGGAACCGGCGGAATAGAGATTCCCTATTTCAGCAGCCGGCCCTCGATCGACCAACGCGAGGCAAGGAAGTTCAGCACGGCCGCGACGATGACCCCGCCGATCTTTGCCGGCCAAACACCGCCGATGCCGGCGAAGAGTGCGATCGACAGGCTGGACACGCCGAGCGAAATCAACGCCCCAGCCGAGACGAAGCGCAGGAAGGCATCATGCAGCCGAATGGCGTGATTGCGTTCGAACGACCAGAAGCCATTCGCCACGAAAGAGAAGACGACGGCAATCGACCACGAGATGACATTGGCGGATAGCGGCGGGGCGTGCAGCTTGAGCAGCAGGAAAAAACCGGCAAGGTCGATGGCCGTATTTGCCAGTCCGACCAGCGCAAAACGGACGATCTTGCTGCCGGTCGATCGCCGTTGCTGAACGCCATTCATTCCCTGCCGTCCAAGATCTCGACACCGGCTCGGGCCAGGCTCGCGCCGAACGCATCCGAAGCCAGAACGCCGAATTCCACTTCGCGCACGCCTTGCATCGGGTCACGCGCGCAGAGCGTTTGGTCCACATGGCCGGGGTGGCACATGAACAGCCCACGGTCCGACAGCGCCTCGACGGCAGCCTCCAGCAGGGGGGCGAACTTTTCGGGTTGCCGCCAGTCATAGATGCCGGCGAGCGGCTTCAAAACGGCAAAGCCGGCGCGCTGCATCGATTGGTTGAAGCCGGCGGCCAGGGCAGCGATTGCCGCGATTTTCGGTGCGGCGGCGGCATCGCTCAGCGCCGGAGCGCCGCGCAGCACCGGCCTGCCGGCAGTGTCGGGAAAACGTGTCCGCAGCCAGCCGCGCACGACAGGCAGGAAATGCACGTGCTGATGACCGTCGACGAAGTCGGGCTTGCGGCCCAGCGCCTCGACGAAACGGCTATATTGCGCGTCGAGTTCGGCATGGACGTCGCGCTCGTCGATCCGCCCGCGCAGGATCGGCAGGGCCAGCGAACGAAGCGGCGGCAACCGGCCCTCGGGCGCCAGGCTCGATTTGCCTGTGACCGCTGGCTGGTCCGTAAGGGTCAGGTGCAGCCCGATCGCCGCGCGGCCGCGCAGCGGCTTTATGCGCGCTGCCGCCTCGGCCCATTCCGGAAAACCGGTCATGCAGCTGGTGCCGGTCAGGCGTCCGCGGTCGAGCAGGTCGAGAATGCCGGCGCAAACCCCTGGTGCCAGCCCGTAGTCATCGGCGATCAGGCGAATGCGCCGCGTCATCCGCGGGACGCGCCCGGCGGCTTGTCGGGAGCGGTCTCGCTGAGCACCACATCGCGCACCAGATAGACCGGCCGGTCCTTGCTCTCCGACAGCGTGACCCAGACATATTCGCCGATCAGGCCGAGCAAGGTGAGGTTGAGACCGCCGAGCAGCACGACGGCGACCATCAAGCTGGGGTAACCAGGCACGGCAACGCCGTAGAACATCACCTCGAAGAACACTTTGGCGCCGTAAACGACGCCCGCCAGCGCCGCCAGCATCCCGCTCAAGCTGATGATGCGCAGCGGAATGACGGAAAACGATGTAAACCCTTCCAGCGAAAAGGCGATCAGGTTGAGCCGGCTCCATTTCGACGTGCCGATGGCGCGGTTTTCCGGCGAATAGGGTATGGCTTTCTGACGGAAACCGGCCCAGGCGAACAGGCCCTTGTTGAAGCGCCGCTTGTCGCGCAGGCTGGTCAGCGCGCGCACCACGGGACCGCGCATGACGCGGAAATCACCGGCGTTCTCCGGAATGTCGAAACGCTGGCTGCTGTTGATCAGGCTGTAGAAAAGTCGCGCCAGCTGGCTGCGCCGCCAGCTCGCCTCGCGGCGGTCGTTCTGCGCGTACACGACGTCGATATCGGGGCTTTCCACCAGCTCGGCGATCATCTTCAAGCTGATATCCATGGAATGCTGCAGATCCGAATCCATGATCAGCACCATGTCGCCCCGCGACTGGTCGAGGCCGGCGAGCACCGCGACCTCCTTGCCGAAATTGCGGCTGAGGCGAACGATCTCCCACGATCCCGACAGGGCTTGCGAAAATCGCCTGGCGCCATCGTCGAGGCTGCCGTCGTCGACCAGGATCTTGTGGACGGCCATGCCGAAACGGCTTGATACCGCTTCCTCGAGCCTGTCGAGCAGGGCGGCAAAGGCCGGCGCCGATTGCGCCTCGTTGAAGAAGGGCGCCACGATGTCGAGTTTTTGACGCGGATCAGCCATGTGCAACGGGCCCGACGCTCACGATCTTTTCGCGCGCCTTGGCCCAGAACCACCAGATCAGCGAACAGGCGATGAGGGTGACCGCGATCGGCCGGAACCAAGGGTAGAAGAAATCATGCATGTGGCGCTCGACGCTGGTCAAACCTGTGAGGAACAATACCGTCGACAGCACCGAGGCCAGGACGCCGCCACGCTCCTCCCGCCACAGTGTGGCGATAGCGAGGCCGGCGGGCACGGCGATCATGGCATAGGTATTTGGCTCGACACGCGGATTGAAGACGCACATGTAGAAGGCAGCCGCCAGGAAGATCGCCAGTCCGGCTATTCCAGGCTGGAGCTTGCGGTCGAACCAGAGGACGGTCGACAGCGTAAGCAATGCCACGACGATGCGCACGATCGTGGCGGCGAACTCAGGCATGGGCAGCCCGGCCGAGGTGAAAGGCGCCGTGAAGTCGGTAGGGACAAAGTGGCCGGACTTGTCGACGGCCATGGAGGTCAACATGCGGGCGAAATCACCGTACTGCTGGTTGAGGTAGCCGGCAGGCGCGAACGCGTACGGTATGGCCAGTACCAACAGCACTGCCAGCACGAGCACGGGTATCAGCCGCAGGCGCAGGGCTCCCACCAGCAAAAGCATGATGATCGCGGTCGGTTTGGCGATGATGGCGACCGAAGCCCAGAAGAAGGTTTCGGCGCGCCGCCCTTCGAGCGCCGACAGGGTCAGAAGCCAGCAGGCCGCGGTCAAAAGGATCGTCGCCTGGCCGTTGCGGATCGCACCCAGTGCCATCGGCAGGGCAAGGAAGAGGCCGAAGGAAAGCAGCCATGGCAATTCCTCACCGCCGATTTTGCGCACTTGCCGCATCGCCGCGAAGGTGAGCGCTGCGAAGCCCACCACATGCCACACCACGCCGCCCAGATAGGGTCCGAGCTTCAGCACCGGCAGGTAAAGCGCGGCGAAGGCTGGCGCATACAGGTACCCCATCTCGGATTGAAGATTGTACAGCGGCCGCCCGGTCAGGAATGCTTCGCTGCCATATCCATAGGCTTGCGTCACCGTGCGCGTGCCGGGCGACCATAGCACCAGGCCGAGAACGATCAGGAATGCCCCGATCCACATGCCCAGCCCCAAACGATCGAAAACCGGCTTGGAAATCGTCATCAATTCACCCCGCACGCCATTGGGGAAGACGCCTCAGCCTTGGCGCCGTCCCGGCATTCGATGGCGGCGACATATCACGGACAAAGCGACGAGGCATAGGGGCCGAAAGACGCGGCGATCAATTTCGGGGATCGTCAAGGATGGTCGACCGAACTGGAAAAAGCGTCCAGAAAGCCTGCGATCGCCCTTCCGGCGCCGCATAAGACGGCATCAGGGCCGGATGAACACCTTGCCGTTGGGCTTGGCCAGTTCCGCTGGCATTCGCGCCATTGCCTCGGCCAGCGGAATGACCGCCGTCACGTCGGTCGACCAGCGTCCGTCGGAAAAACGCTTCTGTGCCTCGAGGACCGCCGGACCTCGCCGATCCCTGGATTGCCGCATCCACTCGCTCAGCCAGAAGCCTTCGATGTGCTTGTGCTGGAAGATCAACTGGCCGGGCTCGCGGATGATCGTTGCCTCGGGATCGAGCCGGCCGTAGATGATCCAGCGCGCCCCTTTTGGCATCGCGTTGAAGATGGCTGACGCCAGCGGCCCGGTGACGGCATCGAGGAAGATGCGCGGCTGTTCGGCCTTCATCACCTCGCGCAGCGTGGCCTCGAAATCCGGCGCCTTCTCGTTGAGGACATGCGCCGCGCCAAGCTCTTTCAGCAACGCGATCTGCTCGTCACGGCGCACCGTGACAACAGGCCGAAACCCTTCCTCCCTCGCCAGCCCGATGATCAGCTTGCACAGCTGGCTCGCACCGGCGGTCATGACGAAGGCCTTTTCGCCTTCCTGTTTGACGATGTCGAACATGGCGATCGCGGTCAGCGGATTGACGATCATCGCGGCGCCATCCTCGTCTCGAACCGTATCGAGAAGCGGTATGCAGGCCGCCGCCTCGGCGACGGCATATTCAGCCCACGACCCCCAATTGCTCAGACCGGTGGCGAAAGCGACGCGCTTGCCGACAAGGCTCTTGGGATGGGGCGCCTCGCCGATCGCGACGACCGTGCCGACACCCTCGAAGCCGGCCGGACGGCCCTTGGCGCGCGGCTGGCCGTACTGGCCCTTGATGAAGGCGACATCCGATGGATTGATCGAAGCGAGGCTGACCTTGATCAGCACTTGACCCGGTCCCGGCGCAGGCACGGCGATGCTGCCCAGCTCGAGATACGGCTCCATCGCCTCGAGCGCACTGCCGCTCGGCGTCCTCGTATAGCCGTCACCGACCAAGAGCAGCGCCTTCATTTCGGAGGGGATCGTCATTGACGGTATTCCTTGTTTGTCAGCGGCAACGCTGCCGGGCAGCGCTCAGGTCTTTTCATGCGTGTATTTCTTCAGCTCCATGCGTGCCACCTGCCGCCGATGCACTGCATCGGGCCCGTCGGCGAGGCGCAGCGTCCTGAGATGCGTCCACGAGCGTGCGAGAGGCGTATCCTGGCTGATGCCTTGCGCACCGAACATCTGCACCGCCTCGTCGGTGACCTTGAGCGCCACACGCGGCGCGATGACCTTGATCTGGCTGATCCAGGGGGCCGCGGCCCGCGCGTCGCCCTGATCGATCATCCATGCCGCCTTGAGGCAGAGCAGCCGGGCCATCTCGATCTCCATGCGGCATTCGGCGATGATGTCGAGATTGGCGCCGAGTTTCGCCAGCTTCTGGCCGAAGGCCTCGCGGCGTAGGGAACGCTGGCACAGCATCTCCAGCGCCATCTCGGCCTGGCCGATGGCGCGCATGCAGTGATGGATGCGGCCGGGGCCGAGCCGGCCTTGCGCGATTTCGAAGCCCCTGCCCTCGCCGAGGATCAGGTTCGACGTCGATATCCGCACATTGTCGAAGCGAAGATGCATGTGGCCATGCGGCGCGTCATCGTCGCCATAGACCTGCATCGCCCGGACCTTGGTCACACCCTTCGCGCCCGAGGGAACCAGGATCATCGAATGGCGGCGGTGCTGTGGCTCTTCATCGCCGGCGGTCCGCACCATGACGATGTAAATGGCGCAGCGCGGGTCACCGGCACCCGACGCCCACCATTTCTCGCCGTTGAGCAGATAGTCGCCGCCCTGTCGCTCGCAGCGCATGGAAATGTTGGTGGCGTCGGAGGAGGCGACGTCCGGCTCCGTCATGAGATAGGCCGAGCGGATCTTTCCGTCCAGCAGCGGCTCGAGCCATTCCCGCTTGTGCTCGGCCGAGCCGTAGCGCTCCAGAACCTCCATGTTGCCGGTGTCGGGTGCCGAGCAGTTGAAGGTTTCGGCGCCCAGATGCGCCTTGCCCATCTCCTCGGCCAAATAGGCGTATTCGACGGTGGACAGGCCGTAGCCGCGCTCCGAGCCGGTCAGCCAGAAGTTCCACAGGCCGCGCTCCCGTGCGGTCTTCTTCAGCCCCTCAAGGATCTCCCCCTGGCGCTTGCTGTAGACCCAACGGTCGCCGGCCTTGCCGACCTCGCTCAGGAATTCCTTGTCGAGCGGCATGATCTCGTCGCGCACCATGGCCGCGACGCGGGCGTGGATCGGCTTCAACCGTTCGGTCATGCCGAGATTCATCTCCGTCATCGGTCGCTAACCCTTCATGCAGGCCGGGCATTTTGTCAGTGGCAAGGATGACCGTACTTCGGATAGCCTTGTCAACGCGAACTGTTTGCCCGCAGGCCGTGCGGAGGATTGTCATGAGTTATCTGGACGAGCTGTTTTCGGTCACCGGCAAGACCGCGCTGGTGACGGGAGCCGCGACCGGCATCGGCCGCATGGCGGCGACCGCGCTGATCAAGGCCGGCGCCAGCGTAATGATCGCCTCGCGCAAGGGCGAGGACTGCATCAAGGTGGCCAGTGAGTTGAACGGGCTTGGCGCTTCGGGCCAAGCGGAAGGCTTTGCCGGCGACGTCTCCAGCGAGGCCGGCATTGCCGCCTTGGTCGGCGAAGTCAAGGCGCGCACCGGCAAACTCGATATCCTCATCAACAATGCCGGCGTGTCCTGGGGTGCGCCGCTGGAGAGCTTCCCTTATTCGGCATGGGCCAAGGTGTTCGGCGTCAATGTCACCGCGGTTTTCCATCTGACACGCGAATTGCTGCCGCTGCTCGATGCCGCCGCCAGCGACGAAGATCCTGCCCGCGTGATCAATCTGGGCTCGGTGATGGGCACGCAGCCGCTGGCCGACGACGCCTATTCCTACACCGCCTCCAAGGCCGCGGTGCACCATTTGACACGCACGCTGGCGCTCGAATTCGCAGGCCGCCGCATCACCGTCAACGCCTTTGCCCCCGGTCCCTTCCAGAGCCGCATGACCGCTTTCGCCACCGGCACGGACGAACAAGCCAGGCATGTCGGCGGCCATGTGCCGATCGGCCGTATCGGCACACCGGATGACATTGCCGGCGCAACGCTCTATTTGTGCAGCCGTGCAGGCAGCTATGTCACCGGCGCCATCTTGCCGATCGACGGCGGACAGTCGGTGCAGCATGGGTTGACCTTGTTCAAGGAATGACATTTGCCGGCCGCAGAAGCCGGAGGTGAACTGGAGGACATGAGCGTGGAACCAATCAGTCTCGATGTGCTTCTGGCCAGTGTCGGCAAGGAGGTCGGCGTTTCGCCCTGGCGGGTGGTTACGCAACGCATGATCGACCAGTTCGCCGACGCCACCGACGACCACCAGTTCATCCACTGCGATCCGGAGCGGGCCAAGCGCGAAACGCCGTTCGGCGGCACCATCGCGCATGGCTTCCTATCGCTGTCGCTGCTGTCGGCGATGACGTTCGAAACCATGCCGCCGCTGGAAAACGGCAAGATGGGCGTCAATCACGGTTTCGATTCGCTGCGCTTCCTCGCCCCGGTGAAGACCGGCGCGCGCATCCGCACCCGTTTCGTGCTGGCCGACGTCAAGGTCAGGCCGTCGGGCTGGGTGCAGACGGCGCACGACGTGACCATCGAGATCGAAGGCTCCAAAAAGCCGGCGCTCACCGCCCGTTGGCTGACGCTGACCTTGCTTGAACGCCAGCCCGAGACAGCATGAGCGACGCCAACGCGCTCGACCAGGCGACGCTCGCGCCTTACCTCGACGCGCATATCCCGGGTTTTTCCGGACTCGCGGCCATCGAAAAATTCAAATCCGGCCAATCCAACCCGACCTATCTCCTGACGGCGGCAAGCGGCCGTTACGTGCTGCGCGCCAAACCGCCAGGCCACCTCCTGAAATCGGCTCACCAGGTAGACCGCGAATTCCGTGTGATGAAGGCGCTTTCCGGCACCGCCGTACCAGTGCCCGAAATGCTGCACCTGTCGACCGAGGATTCGCCCATCGGCCGCATGTTCTACGTCATGGATTTCCTCGACGGCCGCATCTTCTGGGATCCGGCACTGCCGGAGGCGCACGGCAACGAGGAACGCGCCGCGATCTACGACGCGATGAACGCCACGCTCGCCGCCCTGCACGATGTCGATGTCGAGGCCGTGGGTCTTGGCGATTTCGGACGCCCCGGCAATTACTTCGAGCGGCAGCTGGCACGCTGGACCAGCCAGTACCGTGCTTCCGAAACCGGTATCATTGCCGACATGGACCGGCTGATCGCCTGGCTGGAAACCCACCTGCCGGTCGATGACGGCCTGATATCGCTGGTGCATGGCGACTATCGGCTGGACAATCTGATCTTTGCGCCGGACCAGCCGAGGGTACTGGCGGTGCTCGATTGGGAATTGTCGACATCGGGCCACCCCTTCGCCGACATCGCCTATCAATGCATGCAATGGCGCCTGCCGCATGCCTCCGGCTTTCGCGGCCTTGGCGGCATCGATCGCCCGGCCCTCGGCCTGCCCTTGGAAGAAGACTATGTCGCTGCCTATTGCCGGCGGCGCGGCCTCGCCGGCATCGGCAACTGGACGTTCTTCCTCGCCTTCTCCTTCTTCCGCCTGGCGGCAATCTGCCAGGGTGTCTACAAGCGGGCGCTGGACGGCAATGCTTCCAATCCGGAAAAAGCCAGGACCTATGGCGAGGCGGTGAAGCTGCTGTCGCACCTCGCCGCCGAGCTGATCGACAAGGAAGACTAAGCAATGGGCCGCTTTGATGGAACCACGGTGCTGATCACGGGCGCGGCCGGCGGCCTCGGCCGTGGCGCCGCCAAGGGCTTTGCCGCCGAAGGCGCCCGGCTGGTTCTCTCGGACCTGGATGAAACGGCCCTGATGAGTTTCGCCGAGACGCTCGATACCGGGACCGCGATGCTGGCAGGCAACATTGCCGAGGAGGCACTGTCGGAAGCGCTGGTGGCGCTGGCGTTGGAAAAATTTGGCCGCCTGGATGTCGCCGTCAACAATGCCGGCATCGTTCAGAGTTTCGTGCGCCTGCCGCAGGTTCCATCGGACGAAGCCCGCCGGGTGCTCGAGATCGACCTGCTCGGCGTCTTCTACGCCATGAAGCACCAGATCCCGCAAATGGAGCGGCAGTTCAAGGCGACCGGCAAGGGCGGCGCCATCGTCAACATTGCCTCGGCCGCCGGCCTTTCGGGCGCGCCGAAGCTTTCGGTCTATGCAGCCGCCAAGCATGGCGTGATCGGCCTGACCCGGTCGGCGGCGGTCGAATATGCCAGCAAGGGTCTGCGCATCAATGCCATCTGCCCCGCCCACACCAGAACGGGCATGATAGACGGTTTCGTGAGCGTCTCCGGCATTCCGGAGGCAGAGGCGTTGGCCGAGCTGACCCGTGGCATACCGATGAAGCGCGTGGCGGAAGTCGACGAGATCACCACGGCCATCCTGTTTGCCGCCGACCCAGCCAATTCCTTCATGACCGGCCATGCGCTGGCCATCGATGGCGGTGTCGGCGCGATCTGACGCCTGCCGCGTGGGAACCCGCGGCGCCCTTGTCCGTTTCCGTACAGCGTATATAATTTAGCCAGGCACCAACCAGACAAGGGCAACGGACTTGCCGCTGAGCGTCCAGAAACGCCGCGAGAAACAAAAGGCCGAACTGCGCTCGGAGCTTGTCGCGGCCGCGCACAAGCTCGTCCAGGAAGAAGGCTATGAAGGCTTGACCATCCGCAAGCTGGCCAAGCGGGTCGGCTATGCGCCGATGTCGGTCTATTCCTACTTCGCCGACAAGCAGGACATCCTGTTCGCCCTGGCCGAGGACGCGTTCGAAACGCTCGCCCGACGCATTGAGGAGCACCCGTCCGACGATCCGATCGAGGCCTTGCAGGCGGTCATGACCGAATATGCCGCCTTCGGGCTCGGCAACCCCAACGAATACCGCACCGTCTTCATGACCGAAAAGACCAAGCTGCCGGAAGGCAGGAGCTACGAGGACATGGAGGAAAGCAACCCCGCAATGAAGGCGCTGATCAGCAGGGTCGAGGCCTGTGTCGCCGCCGGCAAATTGCATGGCGATCCACGCGCCATCGCCACCATACTGTGGGCCGTCGGCCATGGCACGATCTCGCTTTTGATCACCTTCCCCTTCTACCCGTTCGGCGACCCGCAGGCTTTCGTGAAGCGAATGTGCGACTTCACCCTTGCCACGCTCAGCACGCAATATGTGCCGCCATTGACCGAGACACCGGTCAACTGCTGAGCGCTATATCCTTTGTTCTCCCAGATTCCGCACCGCCCCTCCAAGCCTGCCGCGGCGACTTTCTTGGTTAACAAAAAACTACCGTACGCGTACGATTTTCTCTTGAACTTCGCGATCGACGGACGTATTTGTACGGAATAACGTACATGTACGAAAAAAATTCACCCGCCGAAACCGGAGACAGGCCATGAAAAAGACACTCCTCACCCTCGCCGCCGTGCTGGCACTTTCGGGCTCGGCCTTTGCCGCCAACGCCACCCACGCGGTCAAGCACGTTCCCGCCGCGACCTGCGTCGACACCAAGACCAATATGAAGCTCGATTGCGCTTCGACCGGCTCAGTCGACAAGAAGGCCTCCACGGAAGCCACGACCGACGGGAAGGGTCCCCGGCTCGGCATCACGGTGAACCCGTGGATCATGCCGAGCGCCTACTGAGATTTTCGAAAGTCGGTTCTGGCCGGCTCAGCCGGCCGGATGGTGATTTCAGCCGATCGAGACCGGCAGTTTGGTCGCTGAACTTTCGAAGGCGGCGTCGATCAGCCTTTGCATGTCGGCGGCCCGCCGGAACGACGGATCGCCGTTCTGTCCCGTGTCCAGCGCATCGACAAAGCGCCGGGCGTTGTGCTTGACGCCAGGTGGCGTCAGCGTCCGCCAACGGTGCTGATCGACGTCGTCACCCAGGCAAGCGGACAGTTTCGAAACCTTGCCGTCGGTCTCGACCTTGATCGCGCCCTTGGTACCGTGCAGGGCCAGCGACAAATCATTGCCGTGGCCTGTCGTGTAGCGGCTGGCCATGATCGTGGCCAGCGCGCCTGAACCGAGCCGCGCCGTTATCGCCAAGCTGTCATTGACGTCGAGCACATAGTCGCCGATGCGATCGCCTTCCGCCTTCGGAAAGGTCACAAGATCGGCATGCAGGCTGACGATATCCTCGGCCGCCCCATAGGTCGCGAAGTCGAGGATATGGATGCCGACGTCGCCCAGAACGCCTGTCGAACCGTGCCGGCCCGACAGGCGCCACAGCCATTTGTCGTCGACCCGCCAATCGCCCCAGAACTTGCTGACCAGCCAGCTTTGCCGGTAGCTCGCCTCGACATGGCGCAACTCGCCGATCTCGCCGGCCTGCACCATGCGCCGCGCCTCCTGGATCACCGGAGTGTTGCGATAGGTCAGGTTGACCATGTTGACGAGCCCGGCCGCCTCGGCGGCATCGCTCATCGCAAGCGCATCGGCGTGGTTCGGCGCCAGCGGCTTTTCACAGAACACATGTTTCCCGGCGGCCAGCAGGGCCAGCGTAGTCGCCTTGTGAACCTGGTCGGGCGTGGCGTTGATGGCGGCATCGAACTCGCCCCAAGCGATCGCCGCATCGAGGCTTTCAAAGAAATTGCCTATTTTGTTGGCGGCTGCGAACGCCGCCGCGCGGCCCGGCAGGTGGTCCACGCAAGCGACGATGGCGCAGCCCGGGACCTGCCCGAACTCCTCGATATGATGCGCCGCGATCCAACCGGTGCCGAGCAAGAGCAGGCGGTGCATCAGCTCAGCCCCTTGTCACCGTCCGCATGCAGGCGCAGGCCTTTCTGGACGATCTTCTCCTTGGCCTTGTCCGTCGGCACGTTTGGCGCATTGGTGATGCCGGACCAGGCCGGGGCCGGGTTATGCGCCCAATGCACGGCGTTGCGCAGCACCTGCTGAACGCCTTTATTGTGATAGATCGGATAGATCTCATGGCCCGGCGAGAAGTAGAAGATTTTTCCCGCCCCGCGCTGATAGGTCAGCCCCGATCGGAACACCTCGCCGCCTTCGTACCAGGAGATAAATACCGTCTCCAGCGGCTCCGGCACGGCGAACGGCTCACCATACATTTCCGTCTCGCCGATCTCCAGGCATTCGCCGATGCCTTGCGCGATCGGGTGGCCGCGGTTGATCGCCCAGACACGCTCGCGCTCGCCCGCCTCACGCCATTTCAGCGAACAGGGCGTGCCCATCAGCCGCTTGAAGATCTTCGAGTAGTGGCCGGAATGGAGCACGATCAACCCCATGCCTTCCCAGACCCGCTTCTGCACGCGCTCGACGATCTCGTCCTTGACCTCGCCGTGGGCGGCATGGCCCCACCATAAAAGCACGTCGGTGGCGGCTAGGCGCGTCTCGCTCAGGCCATGCTCGGGTTCCTGCAAGGTGGCGGTGGTCGCTTCGACGCCCTTGTCCTGGTTGAGTGCGGCGGCAATGGTGCCATGCATACCCAGCGGATAGAGGTCGCGCACGGCGGCATTGGTCTGTTCATGGACGTTTTCACCCCAGACAACGGCTCTAACAGGCATTTTTCCTCTCCAAAGCGCTTTGAATATCGCATCCACGGAGGTCTTGGGAAGAGGCCGTCCGCCAAAAATTCTGAAATCAGGGTTTGCGGGTCTTGCGGCCGGGGACGGTCTTGGCCTTGCCGGGTTTCGCCGGTGCTCCAGGAATGGACGACCCGGTAATCGACACGGGATCGCTGGCCGGGAACGTGTCCTCGAGGCCTTCCTCAAGTTCCTCTTCGGCGTCGGCCTCGTAATGCCGCTCATGTTCGAGCGAACGGACCGCCGCGGTTTTCGGCGATTTCGGCGCGGACTTCGACGGCATCGGCATCTCTCCCTCGACTGTCGCCGCTCAACGGACGCGGGCGGCAAACGTTCCGGGGTCAGCCGGCGGCGTCGCGGGCTCCCTCGGACAGGAAAGTAAAGACATAGTCCGAGAAGGAACGCCAGCACTCGACCCGGAAGGCCTCGTCGGCCGTGCGCAGCAGCACGATCTCGGCCTTGCCGAGAATGGTGCGCGAAGCGGCGCCCACCGGGAAGGCGTCGAGCGACAGGTCCTGCGGGCAGCCCGAATTGATCGCGGCTTCCGCCGCCGGACCGGCGACTAAAATCGCGATGTTGCGATGCGAGATACCGACCGACGAATGCAAGGCGGAAACTCCTGCGCAATCGGCGAGTGGGTCCTTGCCGGCCTCGTCGATGACAAGCCACTCGTCCGGGCCAAGCCACAACGCCGTACGCCCGCCCTTCGACGCCGAGGTTTTCGGCTTCTTCGGCAAGGTCAGGCCGAGCGCCTTCGACAAAGCGGCGACTGAAGCCTCCGGGGCGCGCAGCGAGATACGCTCGGCCGGCGGCAGCACTTCGACCTTGACACTCGTTGCGGAGACAGTGCGCCCGGCCAATGCCGGACGCCGCTCTGCTGATGATGAAGCCATCGTGGCCGTCTTTGCAGCAGCCTTAGCCATTGAGGCGCCCTCCCGTCTCGTCGAAGAACACCATGCCGGTAACCTCCACTTCGATGACCCCGTTCGGCATCGGTACATAGAGCGTGTCGCCCATCCGGTCACGGCCGCCGGCCACCAGCCCCAGCGCGATGGAACGGCCGCAATTTTGCGACCAATAGCTCGAGGTGACATGGCCGATCATCTTCATCGGGATCGTCTGCTTGGGATCCTCAACGATCTGCGCGCCTTCTTCCAGCACCACCTTGGGGTCCTTGGTCTTCAGGCCGACCAGTTGCTTGCGGCCCTTGGCGACGAGATCAGGCCGCGTCAGGCCGCGAATGCCGACGAAATCGGCCTTCTTCTTGCCGACCGCCCAGTCGAGGCCGGCATCGTTTGGCGTCACCGTACCGTCCGTATCCTGGCCTACGATGATGTAGCCCTTCTCTGCGCGCAGCACGTGCATCGCCTCGGTGCCGTAAGCGGTGGCGCCATGCTTCTGGCCCTCGGCCCACAACGCTTCCCAGACCGCCTGGCCATGGTCGGCCGGCACATTGACCTCGAAACCGCGCTCGCCGGTGAACGACATGCGGAACAGCCTCGTCGGCACGCCGCAGATCTTGCCCTCGCGCACCGACATGTGCGGCAGCGCCTCATCGGACATGTCGATGCCTTCGACCAGCGGCGCAATGATCTCGCGCGACTTCGGCCCCTGGACGGCAATGACCGCCCACTGCTCGGTGATCGAGGTCAGCCAGACATTAAGATGCGGGAACTCGGTCTGGAGGTAATCCTCCATGTGGTTCATGACGCGCGGCGCGCCGCCCGTCGTCGTCGTTACATGGAAGCGGTCCGGCGCCAGCCTGCCGACGACGCCGTCATCATAGATGAAGCCGTCCTCGCGCAGCATGATGCCATAGCGGCAGCGGCCCGGCTCCAGCTTCTCCCACGGATTGGTGTAGAGCAGTTCCATGAACTTCGCCGCGTCGGGGCCGACCACTTCGATCTTGCCCAGCGTCGACGCATCGAACAGGCCGGCCTGGTTGCGGACGGCGACGCATTCGCGGTCGACCGCCGCATGCATGTCCTCGCCTGCCTTGGGGAAGTACCAGGCGCGCTTCCACTGGCCGACATCCTCGAACACCGCGCTTTGCGCCTCGGCCCAGGGATGGATCGCGGTTCTGCGTGTCGGGTCGAACAGCGGCCCACGCGCGTGGCTGACGATCGCGCCGAAGGTGACAGGCGTGTAGGGCGCGCGGAACGTGGTCAGGCCGACTTCCGGGATCGGCTTGCCCAGCGTTTCGGCGGCAATCGCCAGTCCGTGCATGTTAGAGGTCTTGCCCTGGTCGGTCGCCATGCCGTTGGTGGTGAAGCGCTTGACATGCTCGATCGAGCGCATGCCTTCATGCACCGCCTGGCGGATGTCCTTGGCGGTCACGTCGTTCTGGAAATCGACGAAGGCTTTCACCGTCGTGTCCGGCCCGGCGCCGGGGCCAGCACCCAGCATGCCGCGCGACCAGCTTTCCGAGGCTTCGACCTTCGGCTTGGTGCCCTTGGACGCCTTGCCGCCTGTTTCTTTCGCCGCCTTGGCGCCCGCCGCATAGGCCTCGTCCACGGTCGCCGTCAGGCCGTCGGTGCCGTTGCAGGCGCCGACCGACACGCAGTCCTGCGCGTAGGTGCCAGGCACGAAGCGCTTGGTCTCGTCGTTGAAGGCAACCTTGCCGCGCGATTGCGAGAACAGATGCACCGACGGCGTCCAGCCGGCGGACATCAGGATCGCATCGACGGGAATAGTGCGTTCGCCGCCGCCATTCTTCGGCTGCACCGTCATCGACGACACGCGTAGCTTGCCGCCGGCGCGGATCACTGCACGGCCGAAATTGATCTCGATGCCGAGGGCCCTGGCCTCATCGATCACCGGGCCGGTCGGGTTGTCACGCAAATCGACGATCGCCGCCACGTTGATGCCGGCCTTCTTCAGGTCGATCGCGGCGCCGTAAGCCGAATCGTTGGCGGTGTAGACGCCGACATTCCGGCCAACCGCGACACCATAATGGTTGAGGAAGGTGCGCGCCGCACCCGCCAGCATGATGCCGGGCCTGTCATTGTTGGCAAACACCATGTGACGCTCGATGGCGCCGGAGGCCAGCACCACGCGCTTGGCGCGGACCTGCCAGAGCCGTTCGCGCGGCAGATCGTGGCCGGGGACCTTCAGGTGATCGCTGACGCGCTCGACCAGACCGACGAAATTCTGCGCGTAATAGCCGAACGCCGTGGTGCGCGGCAGCACCCGGACATTGTCCATCGCGCTCAGTCTGGCGATCGCCGCTTGTGCCCAGGCAAAGCCGTCCTGGCCGTCGATCTTCGCACCAGATTCGAAGCGCAGGCTGCCGCCGAACTCGGCCTGCTCGTCGGCCAGGATGACGCGCACGCCGGTCTCCGCCGCGGCAAGTGCCGCCGCGATGCCGGCCGCGCCGCCGCCCAGCACCAGCACGTCGCAATGGGCGTAGCGCGACGAATAATGGTCGGGATCGGGTTTGTCGGGCGAAACACCGAGGCCGGCGGCTTCGCGGATCTTGGGTTCGTAAAGGCTCTTCCAGGCCGCCTTCGGCCACATGAAGGTCTTGTAGTAGAAGCCGGCCGAGAACAGCGGCGAGGCCAGGTCGTTGACCGCGCTGACATCGAAGGACAGCGACGGCCAGCGGTTCTGCGAAGTGGCGGCGAGCCCGTCATAGAGCTCCTGCACGGTGGCGCGCACGTTCGGCGTCTTGCGCGCGTCGTCGCGCACGATCTGCACCAGCGCGTTCGGCTCCTCCGCGCCGGCCGACAGGATGCCGCGCGGGCGGTGGTACTTGAACGATCGGCCGACCAGATGCACGCCATTGGCGAGCAGCGCCGAGGCCAGAGTGTCCCCCTCGATGCCCTCATAGGACTGGCCGTCGAAGCTGAACCGCGCGGTCTTGGCCTGGCTGAGGCGTCCGGCGCCGGGAATGCGCAACGCGCCGCTCATTTCGCTACTCCGGGCAGCTTGGAGGGTTTCGGTTCGCCGGCCTTGTAGGTCATGACAAACTTGTCGGTCACGGTGTCGCGCACCGCGTTGAAGAACCGCGCGCAGCCATGCATGTGGCGCCAGCGCTCATAGATGATGCCCTTGGGGTTCGAGCGGATGAAGAAGAACTTCTCGAAGTCGTCGTCGCTCTCGCCTGATATGTTGGCCGAGCGTACGATGTGCGCCTCGCCGGCGTTGCGGAATTCGAGTTCCGGGCGCTCTTCCTCGCAATAGGGGCAGCGGATGAGAAGCATTTTGTTCGTTCCTACAATTCGCCGTGGCCGACGCGCGCGCCAGCCGGTTGATCGCAAAGCTTCTGGCCCATGGTCATGAAGGGAGCGACGAGCCGCAGCCGCTCCTCGACGCTCGTCGCCGCGCTGAACAGATCGCGGTTGGCCATGTTGCCGAGCGTCAGCTGCATCGGATCTGTCGTAACGATGACGCCACGCGGCTGGAAATCCTCGTCTTCATCCAGCCCATGCGGCCTGCCTTCGAAGAACATCACCACTTTCTGGCCGACACTCCAGACGCAGGCGAGCATTCCCTCGTCGACAGAAAACGGCCAGCCGGTCTCGTTTCCCGCACGGCTGATCGGCTGCAGCCGCACTTCTTGCGCCGTCGGAACATGGAACATGCCCTGTTCTCCCGCCAGCATCAGCGGCACCGCGACTGCCACCTCGGCCATCATCATCAGTGCGCCACCGCCGCGGCCGCCGCCTCGTCGATGAGGCGGCCTGTGCGGAAGCGCTCGATGGTGAAGGGTGCGTTGATCGGGTGCGGATCGTCCTTGGCGATGGTGTGGGCAAAGACATGCCCGGACCCCGGCGTCGCCTTGAAGCCGCCCGTGCCCCAGCCGCAATTGACGTAGAGGCCGGGCACCGGTGTCTTGGCCAGGATCGGCGAGCGGTCGGGCGTGACGTCGACGATGCCGCCCCACGAGCGCAGCATCTTCATGCGCGTGAAGATCGGGAACATTTCGCAGATGGCGTCGAGCGTATGCTGAAGAATGTGCAGCCCACCGGTCTGCGAATAGGAGACATACTGGTCGGTGCCGGCGCCGATCACCAGCTCGCCCTTGTCGGACTGCGAGATATAGGCGTGCACCGTGTTCGACATCACGACGCAAGGCACGACCGGCTTGATCGGCTCCGACACCAGCGCCTGCAGCGGATAGCTTTCCAGCGGCATGCGCACCCCGGCCATGTTCATGATGACGGAGGAGTGGCCGGCGGCGACGACGCCAACCTTCTTGGCGCCGATGAAGCCGCGCGTCGTGTCGACGCCCGTCACCGCGCCATTGGCGGCCCGCTTGACGCCGGTCACCTCGCAGTTCTGGATGATGTGCACGCCGCGCGCCGAGGCGCCGCGCGCATAACCCCAGGCGACCGCGTCATGGCGCGCCGTGCCGCCGCGACGCTGCAGCGCCGCACCGACCACCGGATAGCGTGCGTCCTTGGACGTGTTGAGCGGCGGGCAGAATTCTTTCGCCTGCTCGGGTGTCAGCCATTCATTGTCGATGCCGTTGAGCCGGTTGGCGTGCACATGGCGCTTCAGCACCTGGATGTCGTGCACATTATGCGCCAGCATCATGACGCCACGCGCCGAATACATGACGTTGTAGTTGAGCTCCTGGGAGAGCCCGTCCCACAGCTTCAGCGCGTGGTCGTAAATGCCGGCGCTCTCGTCATAGAGATAGTTGGAACGGATGATGGTGGTGTTGCGGCCGGTATTGCCGCCGCCCAGCCAGCCCTTTTCCAGCACCGCGACATTGGTGATGCCGTGCACGGTCGCGAGGTAATAGGCGGTTGCCAGCCCATGGCCGCCGGCGCCGACGATGATAACGTCGTATTCCTTCTTCGGCTCCGGCGAGGACCATTGTTCCTCCCAGCCCTTGTGGCCGCGCATGGCCTCGCGGGCGATGGCGAATACCGAATATTTCTTCACGTTCCAGCCTCGCAAATGGCAGCCGGGCGTTCATCATCAAGCCCCGGCGCGCGAGGTGTATCACTAGCGAAACAGCGCTGCCACCCTTGCGCTGTTTGCGACGGCGCTTGCCGTTTTGCGCCGCGCTGAAAAAGAGCTATCCGGCCTGGCTCCCATGATTGCCTTCAGTCACACTTCTCGGCGCTGGGGTTCGGAGGATGATGATGGGCAACGCCTGGTGGAATCTCACATTGCGCTTCCTGCTGGAGCTTGCCGCCTTGCTCGGCCTCGGCATGGCAGGCTGGAGCCTTTCGGACGAAGCGTGGCGTTGGGTCCTCGCCATTGCCTTGCCGCTCGCCGCAGCCGCGGCATGGGGTATCTTCGCGGTCCTCAACGATCCAAGCCGGTCGGGCCGGGCACCGGTGCCTGTACCGGGCGCTGTCAGGCTGGCGCTGGAATTCATCGTCCTGTTCGGCGGCGCCGCGGGTTTCCATTTGGCGGGCCATACCATTACGGCCATCATCATGGCCTTGCTGATCGTCATCAGCTACGCGTTCTCGCTGGATCGTCTGGCATGGCTGCTGCGGCGGTAGTGGCGCGAATCTCTGCAGCTTTCGGGTGGCTGCTGTTCTACCGATTTGCGACCAAGCATCCGATCGCCGGCGAAGCTGGCGCGAAGGACAAGGATGCCAAACATGCTCGCACTCGCCAACAAGATCGCCATCGTCACCGGTGCCAGTTCCGGCATCGGCCGCGCCACGGCAAAGCTGTTCGCCGAGGAAGGCGCCAGGCTCGTCATTTCCGCTCGCCGCCAAACGGAGCTTGATGCACTCGCAGTCGAAATCGAGGACGCCGGCGGCACGGCCGTCGCTCTCGCGGGAGATGTCACCGACGAGACCTATGCGAAAGCCCTCGTCGAGCTGGCGGTCGGCAGCTTCGGCGGCCTCGACATCGCATTGAACAATGCCGGCTCCGTCGGACTGATGGGCTCCGTCCCCGACATGTCGGCACAGACATGGCACGGGACGATGGATACCAACCTGACCAGCGCCTTTCTCGGCGCGAAGTATCAGATACCGGCCATGCTGGAGCGCGGCGGCGGCTCGCTGATCTTCACATCGAGCTTTGTCGGTTACACCGCCGGCATGCCCGGCATGGCCGCCTACGCTGCCGCCAAGGCAGGCCTGATCGGTTTGACGCAGGTGCTGGCCGCCGAATATGGACCGAAGGGACTGCGCGTCAACGCGCTGCTGCCGGGTGGCACCGACACACCGGGTGCGACGACGACCACACCCGAGGCCCGCGCCTTCGTCGAGGGCCTCCATGCCCTGAAACGCATGGCCCAGCCGCAAGAGATCGCCCGCTCGGCGCTTTACCTTGCCTCTGACGCCTCGAGCTTCACCACGGGTACCGCGTTGTTTGCCGATGGCGGTGTGTCGATCAACCGGACGTGAAGGATTTTTACGGAGAACTGCCTGTTCGTCGTTGTGACGCAGGCCGCCGCTCTTGCTTTTTCGGCGCGATTTGGCGATTCCGTTTCCTGTCGAAACGGGTCTTCTTGCCAAGACGGGTTGTGAAACCATGATGCTGGTCCGAACCTATGTCGCCCAGAGCGCAATCGAAGGCGTCGGCATGTTCGCCGCCGAACCAATCCGGAAGGGCGCCTCGATCTGGCGCCTGGATCCGGATTTCGACCGGCTGATTCCGATGGACAAATATGAGGCCGCACCCCAGCCCCTGAAGGAATTGCTCGACCGCTATGCCTATCCGAGCCCGGACAAGCCCGGTTTCATGGTCTACGAGGTCGACAATGGCCGCTTCATGAACCATTCGGCGACCCCGAACACCGACTTTTCGCAATATGGCGGTGCGACCGCGACCCGGGATATCGCCATCGGCGAGGAGATCACCTGCGACTACGGTGAGTTCTTCGAGGATTTCGAGCGGCTGCACTTGGCGACGGCGTAACGGGCACACTATCTCCAGGCGACGTGGCAATTTGGCTGTCGTCTCTCATTTCGACTGTGGACAGCGAGGCTTGATTCTGCTATCAGCCGCCACAATTCGTGGTGTCGAGCGCCGCGGAGGCTTGCGGCTATGGCTGCTTGCCTGTTGATATCAAACCCGAAAGACAGGATTGCCCGTGCAGGTACTCGTCCGCGACAATAACGTTGATCAGGCGCTTCGCGCGCTGAAGAAGAAGATGCAACGCGAAGGCATTTTCCGCGAAATGAAGATGCGCGGCCACTACGAGAAGCCTTCCGAGAAGCGCGCCCGTGAAAAGGCCGAAGCCGTTCGCCGCGCCCGCAAGCTGGCCCGCAAGCGCGCACAGCGCGAAGGCCTGCTGCCGATGACCCCGCGTCCGGTCGCTGCTGGCGGTGCTGCCGGTGCAGCGCGTCCGCCGCGCTGATTATCGCCAATATTTCGTCCTTTTCGAAGGATACCAGGGTGGCGCGATGCGGAATCGCCGCCACCCTTTTATTTTGATGTGACCCGGCCCGGAGGGGGAACCGGACCTGAACGACGGCGCAAGTGAGGACAGGGCAGACATGAACGCAACAAGCGTGGAGCGCGGGACCGCATTGCGTGGTTTCGCCCTGACAGCGGCCCTGCTTTCTGGACTGGTGCTTGCCGGCTGCCAGACATCGGGCCCGGCCGGTGAATTCAACAACATCGACAAGGCGCAAGGGTCGAGCGAGAACATCTCCTCGCTGTCGGCGGTCATCCAGCGCAATCCCCAGGATCCGGAAGGCTATAATGTCCGCGGCTCGGCCTATGGCCGCGGCGGCCAGTACCAGGCGGCGCTCAAGGATTTCAACCAGGCCATCCAGCTCAATCCGAATTTCTACCAGGCCTATTCGAACCGGGCCCTCATCCAGCGTTTCCTCGGCAACCAGGAAGCAGCCCTTGCCGACTACAACCGCTCGATCCAGATCAACGGCAATTACGACGCCGCCTATATCGGCCGCGGCAATCTCTACCGCAAGGCCGGCCGCACCCAGGATGCCTTCAACGACTTCCAGAAGGCGATCCAGCTCGACACGACGGACGCCCGCGCCTACCACAATCGCGGCCTGATCTACCAGAGCCAGGGCCAGCACAAATTCGCCATCGAGGATTTCTCGACCGCCATCTCGCTGGCTCCTGACGCCGCCGAGCCCTATAACGGCCGCGGCCTCTCCTATCTGGCGACCGGCGACGAGGATAACGCCTTCTCCGATTTCAACATGGCCATCAAGCTCGACGGCCAGAACGCCGAGGCCTGGGCCAACCAGGCGCTGATCTACGAACGGCGCGGCGACAAGGCAAAGGCGGCGAAGGCCTATCGCGAGGCTGTGCGCCTCAACCCCAGCTACCAGCCGGCCAAGGACGGCCTCGCCCGCGTCAGCTGACGTCGGCTCATCAGGCCCACGGCAAGGTGCGCACTGCATCGTGCGTATCCGAAAGGACACGCGGCGTTGAAGATCGCCGCCAATCCGGCAACCCTGTATTAACCCCCGCGACAAGCCGTTAACCCTCGCCTTGTTCGCGCCAAGTTTTCGGCGGAACGGTCGCGGCGCTCGAGACGTTACTGAAGACTGATTGCGAAAGGACCCTCCCATGATCAAGAAACTCGTCTGCGCTGCCGCCCTTGCAACGACAATGTTCGCTGCCGCCCCGGCCAGCGCCGGCAGGTTGCAGCTCGGCACGCTCGACTGCACCATCGATGGCGGCACCGGCTATCTCGTGACCTCCAACAAGGGCGTGTCCTGTGTGTTCCGGCCCTATCATCACGGGCCGTCTGAAATTTACACCGGCGTCATCTCGAAGCTCGGCGTTGATCTCGGCAAGACGCACCAGGGCCAGTTGGTCTGGGCGGTGTTTGCCGCGACCCGCGACCGTGACGCGGGCGACCTTGCCGGCAGCTACTACGGCGTCAACGCCGAGGCGAGCGTCGTCACCGGTGGCGGCGCCAACTTGCTGGTCGGTGGCTTCGACAGCGCCTTCATGCTGGAGCCACTCAGCGTCCAGGCGCAGACCGGCGTCAACCTGGCGGTCGCCGTCACCTCGCTGGAGCTGATCCACTCGCTCAAGTGATTGCACGGAGCCACGCGCTCCACGACCCCTCACCCTGCGGCGCGGAACCAGATAGTATGGTTCGCGCCGTTTGATTTTGAGGGGACCGCCATGTTCAGGACAGCCATCGCCGCTGCCGCGACCACGATCATGCTTGCGGGCGCCGCACGAGCGCAGGACCAGGGTATCGAACTCGGTGCGCTTGAATGCGCCATTTCAGGCGGCACCGGCTTCATCTTCGGCTCGAGCAAGGATTTGAGCTGCACCTTCACCCCGGCCGACAGGAGCTTCGCGCCGGAAGCCTATTTCGGCGCCGTCAACAAATACGGACTCGATATTGGCACGACCAAGCAGGCGGTGATGCGCTGGCTGGTGCTGACGCCGCTGAAGAACATTTACGCGCCGGGTGCATTGGCCGGTGACTATATCGGCGCCAGCGCCGAAGTGACCGCCGCCGTCGGCGCCGGCGCCAATCTCCTGGTCGGCGGCTCCTCGCAGGCCTTTACCCTGCAGCCGCTCAGCCTGCAGACGCAGACCGGCATCAATCTCGCCATCGGCGTCAGCCAATTCCAGTTGCGCAGCACCGAGAATTGACTGGGCCATGAGGGCGGCTTCCGCGGCGATTCGTCATCCACGGGCGGAGCTAGGAGCGTAGCGACGCAGACCCGAGGATCCACTCGGTCTCCTTCCCACTTCAAACCATACACCGGAACCGACACACAGGAACCGACACACAGGATCCTCGGGTCTTCGCGACGCCGCTACGCGGCTGCTTCGCCCGTAGATGACGAAATTGAGAGACTTCGCGAACGTCTGCAAAAAAGCCGCTTGAACTCAACCATGCTTGAGGTTTTAGAGGCCTGCCCTGGGTAGACAGCGCCTGGATACGGCGCTGTCGATCCTTATGGTCCTGCCGGAAGCCCGCACTGGCCTCTGGCAGCATGCGCTACAAGCGAGATAGGCAAAGGCAGGGGTGAACATGACTGAAATCACCAGCAACAAGGTAGACTGGCGCGCATTGTGGGCAAGCGGCGACCTCGCCCGCTTCTGCTTCATCAGCCTCGGCATCCTGCTGCACGCCACCAATGAGACGATGGTGGCGACGGTCATGCCGGCCATGGTCGGCGAACTGGCCGGCGTACAGCTCGTCGGCTGGTCCCTGGCGATCTACGAACTCGGCGCCATCGTCGCCGGTGCCGCCGCCGGACGCCTGGTGAGTTATGTTCCGCTGCGCACCAACATGGTGGTCGCGGCCCTGCTTTATGCCGCCGGCGCGCTGATCTGCGCCACCTCGCCCTCGATGCAATTGTTCCTTGCCGGCCGCTTGATCGAGGGCCTCGGCGGCGGCGCGCTGGTGTCGCTGGCCTTCGTATCGGTCGAGCGGCTGTTTTCGCGTGCCATCTGGCCGCAGCTTTTCGGCATCATGTCGGCTATCTGGGGCGTCGCCGCGTTCAGCGGACCGTTGCTCGGCGCTGTTACGACCGAATTGCTGTCCTGGCGCTGGGCCTTCGGCGTCTTCACACTCGGCGGCACCGCCATGGCGCTGGCAAGCTTCCTCGTACTCAACACGCCGGAGGCGAAGAAACCCAGCACGAGTGCCGGCAAGGCGCCGCCCTTCCCTTTCGTGGCGCTTGGTTGTCTTGCCGTCGCCGTGGTGCTGATCGCCTCGGCCGGCGTCGACATCGCCCTGTTGCGTTCCTCGCTGCTGATCGTGTTGGGCCTGACGGGCCTCGCGCTGTTTTTCTACGTCGACGCGCTGAAGCCGCGCTCCAGGCTGTTCCCGGCGCGGCTGTTCTCCTGGCGCACTCCGGTCGGCGCCGGCATGACGATGGTCGCCGCCTTTTCCATCGCGACCTGCTCCTTCGGCGTCTACGGGCCGCTGCTCTTGACCAGCCTGCACGACATTCCGCTGCTGACCACCGGCTACATCATCGCCGCCGAATCGATCGCCTGGTCGATCCTGTCGATTCTCGTCGCCAACGCGCCGCCGCGGCGCGAAAGGCTGATCATCGTCTGCGGCGCGCTGATGATCGCGGCGGGCATCGCCGGCTTCGCCTACACGATACCGCTGGGCTCGATCCCGCTGATCCTGGTCTGCGCCCTGCTGCAGGGCGGAGGCTTCGGCATTGCCTGGCCGTTCCTGACCCGCGTCATCGTCGCCTCCGCACCGGCCGAGGAGCAGACCATCGCCTCGGCCGCGGTGCCGACGATGCAGCGCATCGGCTATGCAGTGGGCGCCGCCATTGCCGGCATCGTCGCCAACGCCAGCGGCTTTTCGCAGGGCCTGAATCACGACGCCGCGGCCAATGTCGCGAGCTGGCTGTTCCTTGCCTTCGTGCCGCTCGGCATTCTGGGCTGTCTCGCCGCCTTGCGGATATCGGCGGCGGCAAATCGGCCTCTGGAGGCGATCGGCTGACGCAGGTTTATCGGACAGGCTGTTTCACTCGACACGCAGGCGATAGCCGACACCGGTCTCGGTGGTGATGTAGCGCGGCTGGTCGGGGGTTTTTTCGATCTTCTGCCTGAGCTGGCGGACATAGACCCTGAGGTACTGCACGTCGGTCGAATCGTCCCAGATCTGCTTCAGCATGAAGTGGTGTGTCAGCACCTTGCCGGCATGCTGCACCAGGATGCGCAGTATGTCGTACTCTTTCGGCGAGAGCTTCACCTCCCTGTCCTCGACCTTGACGACGCGCTTGACCAAATCGACGCTGAGGTCACCGCTCTGGAATACCGGCTTCTCACCCTGTTGCTGGAACTTGTGGCGCAGCGCCACCCGGATGCGTGCCACCAGTTCGTTCATGCCGAACGGCTTGGTGACATAGTCGTCGGCGCCGAGTTCGAGCGCGCTGACGATGCCGGCCTCGTCGGTACGGCTGGAAAGGATGACGACGGGAACGTCGACGCCCTCCTCCCGCCATTTGCGCAGGAGTTCATGGCCCCCCATGCCGGGCAGGCCGAGATCGAGCAGCACGAGATCCGGCGTCTCCTGTTCCATCAGCTCGATCGCCGCCTTGGCGTTCGGCGCCTCGCTGACCGCGTAACCCTGGCTGCCAAGGCCGACCCGCAGCAGCTTGCGGATCGGCGGCTCGTCGTCGACGACCAGTATCCTGACATTCGAATTGGTCATCGAGGCTGATCCATGCCGGGCTCGTCGCCGCGGTTGCCGATATCGCGCGCCTGCGCCGGCACCGGCATCCTGATGGTGAAGGCGCCACCGGGGCGGTCGGTCCGGTTGGCGGCCGCGATCGTGCCGCCCATCGCCTCGACGAAGCCACGGCAGATCGACAGGCCGAGCCCGGTGCCGGCGCGCACCTGATCGCCCTTGCGCACCCGGTAGAAGGTATCGAAGACACGTTCCAGGTCCTGCGCCGGAATGCCCGGTCCCTCGTCCATGATCCGCACCATGACGGAGCCATTATCGGCCCAGGCCTGGATGCGGATCGTCGAGCCGGGCGGCGAATATTTCGAGGCATTGTCGAGAAGGTTGAACAGGACCTGTTCGAACAGCACGGGATCGAGCCGCAGCATCGGCAAGTTGGGCGGAATATCGACCTCGATCTTGTGCTCGCTGGTGATCTTGCGGGCACGGTCGAGCGCCGTGCCGACGATATCGCCGACATAATGGAGGGCGTAGTTCGGCTCCATCGCCCCGGATTCGATCTTGGTCATGTCGAGCAGGTTGGCGATGAAGCGGTTCAGCCGCTCCGATTCGTCGATCACGGTCGACAGCAGCTCCGCCCTGTCCTGCTCGGGGAGGTCGGGCGCGAATTCCTTGAGCGTGCCGGCCGCGCCCATGATGGCGGCGAGCGGCGTTTTCAGGTCATGCGAAATCGAGGTCAGCAGCGCCGAGCGCAGCCGGTCGGCTTCGGCCGCGAGCTTGGCGCGATCGACATCGGCGACGAGCTGGATGCGTTCGATCGCCACCGCCGCCTGATCGGCCAGCGCGTCGAGCAGCCGCTGCTGCTCGGGCGTCAGAAGCGGGCCCTGCTTGTCATTGTCGAGGCCGACGACGCCGATTGCGGTGCGTCCCGTGCGCAAGGGAAGATAGAGGCGCTTGGCGCCAGGAAGCGTATCGGCGCCGCGTCCGGCGGCACGGTTGTGCTCCCAGGCCCAGCGTGCGGCGGCAATGTCGGCCTCGGCCAGCGTGTCGTCGGGCGGATAGCCTGCCTTGACGGTGATCGTGCCCTCTTCCGGCAGCAGCAGCACCACGCGCAGCTTCAGCATCGAGGCGATCTGGAAGGCGGTGGCCCAGAGCACGTCGTCGAGCGTGCCGGCGCCTGCGAGCTTCTTGGAGAACAGATAGATGTCCTCGGTTGCCCGCGCCCGCGAGCGGGCGGCGGCGGCCTGACGCTGCACGCGCGCCGTCAGGTTGCTGGCAATGACCGCAACGGCGACGAAGACGGCAATCGCGACGATGCTCTCGGGATCGCGGATCGTCAGCGTGTAGCGTGGCTCGAGGAAAAAATAGTTGAAGGCAAGGACACTGAGGAAACAGGCGTAAAGCGCCGGCCAGAGACCACCGGCCACCGCCGATGTCAGCACGGAGAGCAGGAAGACGATCGCCAGATTGCGAACGTCGAGGAACTGGTCGAGAGCAGTGCTGACGGCCAATGATCCGGCAACGTAAGCCGTGGCCAGCAAATACGGCTTAGCCTGGAAATGCCTTTCCTCGGCTGCCGCGTCCACTCTCCTGGAAGACGTTTCGGTGTCCCGCTCCGTTCCCGAGATGACATGGACACTGATGTCGCCGGCGTTGCGGATCAGATCATAGGTGAGCGACCCTTCGATCAGTTCGCGCCAGCGCGACCGGGTCGGCCTGCCGATCACGATGTGGGTGAAATTGTTGGCCGTCGCATGGCGAACGATGTCCTGCGCGACGCTCTGGCCCGGGATGGTCGTCACCTCGGCACCGAGCTGCTCGGCGAGGCGCAGCAGTGTGGCGAGCCTGTCCTTGTCGTCCTCGGACATGCCGGCGGAGCGGGGCGTGTCGACATGAAGCGCCGTCCATGGCGCACGAAGCCTGTCAGCCAGCCTGCGTGCGTAGCGAATGCGGGCTGCCCCGCCCGGACGGGCATCGACGCAGACAAGAACCCGCTCCCCCGCCGCCCACGGACCCTGGATGGCGTGGGACTGCATGTGGTTGAGCAGTTGCTCGTCGACGCGCTGGGCGGTTCGGCGCAGCGCCAGTTCCCGCAACGCCGTCAGATTGCCCGGCGAAAAATAGTTCTCGACGGCACGCTGCGCGGTATTGGGGAAATAGACCTTGCCCTCCTCCAGCCGCTTGATCAGGTCGTCGGGCGTCAGATCGATGATCTCGACATCATCCGCCTGGTCGATGATGGAGTCTGGAACCGTCTCGCGCACCCTGACCCGGGTAATCTGGGCGACGACGTCGTTCAGGCTTTCGACATGTTGGATGTTCAGCGTCGTATAGACGTTTATGCCCCGCGCCAGGATTTCCTGGACATCGAGATAGCGCTTGGGGTGGCGGCTGCCGGGCGCGTTGGTGTGGGCGAGTTCGTCGACCAGGACCAGCGCCGGACGCCGGGCAAGGATGGCATCGATATCCATCTCGTCGAGGACGCGCCCCTTGTAGTCGACCCTGCGGCGGGCAATGACTTCAAACCCCTCGACCAGGGCCTGTGTTTCCTTGCGGCCATGCGTCTCGACCACGCCGATCACCGCGTCGGCACCGTCGGCCACCCTGGCACGACCCGACATCAGCATCTCGTAAGTCTTGCCGACACCGGGTGCCGCGCCCAGGAATATGCGCAGACGGCCGCGCCCTTCCCGCTCGGCATGCTCTAGCAGCGCGTCGGGAGATGGTCTGTTTTCGACGTAGCTTCTGTCGTCCGGCATCGGGTCCGATCATGAATGGCGCCGGGGACCGTGTCGATCCCTGGCGCCGGACATCACCTACTTCGCGGCATCCAGCGCCAGGTTGAGGGCCAGGACATTAACCGCCGGCTCGCCGAGCACGCCCAATTCCCGGTCCTCCACCTGGCCGTCGACGAGCGCCTTGACCTTGGCCTCGTCGATGCGCCTTGCCTTGGCCACGCGCGGAACCTGGAAATAAGCGGCCTCGGGACTGATCTGCGGATCAAGGCCGCTGCCGGACGTCGTCACCAGGTCAATCGGAACCGGCTGGTGCGGGTTCTCAGACTTCAGCTTTTCCGCATCGCCCTTGATGCGCTCGATCAGCTTCGGGTTGGTCGGACCGAGGTTGGAGCCGCCGGAGGCGCTGGCATCGTAGCCGTTGCCGGCAGCCGACGGCCGTCCGTGGAAATACGTGTCGCTGGCGAAGGCCTGGCCGATCAGTTCGGAGCCGATCACCTTGCCGCCCCTCTCGATCAGGCTGCCATTGGCCTGGCGCGGGAACAGCGCCTGGGCGATGCCGGTCATGCCGATGGGATAGACGAGCCCGGTCAGCACGGTGAAGAAAACGATCATGATGATCGCGGGTCTGATCTGCTTGAGCATCGGAATGATCCTTATGCAAGGCCAAGGGCGGTGACGGCCATGTCGATTGTCTTGATGCCGACGAACGGCACGACGATGCCGCCGAGACCGTAGACGAGAAGGTTGCGGCTGAGCAGCGCACCCGCGCCGATCGCCCGGTACTTCACACCGCGCAGCGACAGCGGGATCAGCGCGATGATGATCAGCGCGTTGAAGATGATGGCCGACAGGATGGCGCTCTGCGGTGTCGCCAGATGCATGATGTTGAGCGCTTGCAGCGGACCTGTGGTCTGGCCGGGCGCGACGTAGAAGACCGCGAACATGGCCGGGATGATGGCGAAATACTTGGCCACGTCATTGGCGATCGAGAAGGTGGTCAGCGAGCCGCGCGTCATCAACAGCGCCTTGCCGATTTCGACGATCTCGATGAGCTTGGTCGGATCGCTGTCGAGGTCGACCATATTGCCGGCCTCGCGAGCAGCGACCGTGCCGGTGTTCATGGCGACGCCGACATCGGCTTGCGCAAGGGCTGGCGCATCGTTGGTGCCGTCGCCGCACATGGCGACCAGTTTGCCCTTGGCCTGCTCGTCGCGGATCAGCTTCAGCTTGTCCTCCGGTGTCGCCTGGGCAAGGAAGTCGTCGACGCCGGCTTCGGCCGCGATGGCGGCTGCCGTCATCGGGTTGTCGCCGGTGATCATGACCGTGCGGATGCCCATCTTGCGCAGCTCGGCAAAACGCTCGCGGATGCCGCCTTTGACGATGTCCTTGAGGTGCACGATACCCAGCAGGCGCCCGTCCCGCTCGACCGCCAGCGGCGTGCCGCCGGATTTCGCAACCTCGTCGGCGATCGCCTGTAAATCCCTGATCGTGTCGCTGTTCGGACGCGTCGCGCGGCTGGCCGATGTCGCCTGGCTGACATGGGCGAGCACGGAATCGACCGCGCCCTTGCGTACCGACGAACCGTCGATGTCGACGCCACTCATGCGGGTCTGGGCGGTGAAGGGCACGAAAGCAGCATGCAATGTCGCCATGTCGCGGGCACGGATGGCATATTTCTCCTTGGCCAGCACCACGATCGAGCGGCCTTCAGGCGTCTCGTCGGCGAGCGAGGCAAGCTGTGCCGCGTCCGCCAGTTCCTGCTCGCTGACGCCCTTGACCGGGCGGAATTCCGTCGCCTGGCGATTGCCGAGCGTGATGGTGCCGGTCTTGTCGAGGAGCAGCGTGTCGACGTCGCCGGCGGCTTCGACGGCGCGACCCGACATGGCCAGCACATTGAAGCGCACCAGCCGGTCCATGCCGGCAATGCCGATGGCCGACAGCAGCGCGCCGATCGTGGTCGGGATGAGCGTCACGAACAGCGCGACGAGCACAGTCACCGAAATATAGCCACCCGAGTAGTGGGCAAAGCTCGGGATGGTCGCTGTGGCCAGCACGAAGATCAGCGTCATGCCGACAAGCAGGATGTTGAGCGCGATCTCGTTGGGCGTCTTCTGGCGCTCGGCGCCTTCGACCAGCGAGATCATGCGGTCGAGGAATGTGTGGCCCGCGGCGGCGGTGATGCGCACGCGGATCCAGTCCGACAGCACCTGCGTGCCGCCGGTGACGGCCGATCGGTCGCCGCCGGATTCGCGGATCACCGGCGCGGATTCGCCCGTTATCGCCGCCTCGTTGACTGAGGCGACGCCTTCCACCACCTCGCCATCGGACGGGATGATGTCGCCGGCTTCGACGAGAACGATATCGCCGACCTTCAGGCTGGTGCCGGGTACCAGCTTGAACCTGGTGCGGTCCACGCCCGTCAAAAGCTTGGCCTGGGTTTCGGTGCGAGCCTTGCGCAGCGAATCCGCCTGCGCCTTGCCGCGCCCTTCCGCGACGGCTTCGGCGAAATTGGCGAATAGCACGGTGAACCACAGCCAGATGATGATCTGCAGCGTGAACAGCAAATCACCGCCGCCGGTGACGAGGTCCTTGACGAACAGCACCGATGTCAGCGCCGAGACGACGGCGACGACGAACATCACCGGGTTGCGGGCCAGCGTGCGCGGATCGAGTTTGCGGAAGGCGCCGCCGATGGCGGGCCACAGGATGCCGGCATCCATGATGCTGGCTGACTTTGACTGACTCATTTTGAAGCTCCGGCTTCAGTGTTGGTGTGCGGCGGCGACTGGTCGGATGCCGAAAAAAGATGAGGAAGCCCGTAGGCCAGCAGCCAAAGCGCGATCATGGCGGCGGCAAGCCCAAGAAACGTCGACATGGTCGGGAAGGGAGGCGGCAGCCCCTCCTTCCCCGGATCGGCCCGATGCCTGATATTGCGGCGCTTGTTGCTGAACCAGGACATGTCTGCCTCAGAATGTCTGTCCATGGATCATCGCCAGGTGCTCGACGACAGGTCCGACGGCGAGCGCCGGGAAGAAGGTCAGGCCGCCGACGATGACGATGACGCCGACCAGCAGCCCGACGAACAGCGGACCGTCGGTCGGGAAGGTGCCGGCTGAGGCGGGGACGGTCTTCTTCGCCGCCAGCGCGCCGGCGATGGCGAGCGCCGGGATGATGACCAGGAAGCGGCCCATCAGCATACCGATGCCGAGCGTGATGTTGTACCAGGGCGTGTTGCCGCTGAGGCCGCCGAAAGCCGAACCGTTGTTGGCCGCCGCCGAGGTGTAGGCGTAGAGGATCTCGGAGAAGCCGTGCGGCCCGCCATTGGCGATCGACGCCACCGCGCTCGGCAGCACCACCGCGATCGCCGTGAAGATCAGCATCGCCAGCGGCAGGCACAGGATCGCCAGCATCGCCATCTTGACCTCCTTCGCCTCGATCTTCTTGCCGAGATATTCGGGCGTGCGGCCGACCATCAGGCCGGCGACGAAGACGGCGATCAGGATGAACATCAGCATGCCGTAGAAGCCGGCGCCGACGCCGCCGACGATGACCTCGCCGAGTTGCATGTTGATGAGCGGAATCATGCCACCGAGCGCGGTGAAGCTATCGTGCATGGCGTTGACCGCACCGCAGGAAGCTGCCGTGGTGATGACGGCGAACAAAGCCGAGAGCGCTATGCCGAAGCGGGTCTCTTTCCCTTCCATATTGCCGCCGTCGATGCCCAGCGCATGCACCAGCGGATTGCCCGCGGCTTCCGCCCAGTAGCAGACGGCGACGCCAACGATGAACAGCACGCCCATTGAGGCGAGGATCGCCCAGCCCTGGCGCTGATTGCCGACCATGCGGCCGAAGACGTTGGTCAATGCGGCGCCGACGACGAAGATCGACAGCATCTGGATCAGGTTGGAGACGGCGTCGGGATTCTCGAATGGATGTGCCGCGTTGGCATTGAAGAAACCGCCGCCATTGGTGCCGAGCATCTTGATGGCGACCTGCGAGGCGACCGGCCCCAGCGCGATGGTCTGCTTGGCGCCCTCAAGCGTCGTGGCGTCGACGTAAGGCCCCAGCGTCTGCGGCATGCCGAGCCAGACATAGACCAGGGTGAGCACGACGCAGAGCGGCAAGAGCACATAGAGCGTGGCGCGCGTCATATCGACCCAGAAATTGCCGATCGATCTTCCGGAAGCGCGGGCGAAGCCGCGGACCAGCGCGATTGCAATGGCGATGCCGGTGGCGGCCGAAACGAAATTCTGGACCGTCAGCCCGGCCATCTGCACGAGATAGGACATCGTGCTTTCGCCGCCGTAGTTCTGCCAGTTGGTGTTGGTCATGAAGCTGGCGGCGGTGTTGAAGGCGAGCGCTGGGTCGACCGCGCTCATGCCGACCGGATTGTAGGGCAGACTGCCTTGCAGGCGTTGCAGGACATAGAGCACCAGGAAGCCCGCCAGGTTGAACAGCAGGAGAGCCACCGCATAGGTGGTCCAGTGCTGCTCCTCGCGCTCGCTGGTTCCGCAAATGCGGTAGAGCCCGCGCTCGAGCGGGCCGAGGATCGGTGAAAGCGGCGTGCGATCGCCATTGAAGACGCGGTGCATGTAGAAGCCAAGCGGCTTCACCAGCAAAACGAGGATCCCGCAATAGAGGAGGATCTGTATCCATCCGTTCAGTGTCATGGCTGTGGCTTTCCGTGCCTTCAGAAGCGTTCTGGACGAATGAGGGCGTATGTCAGATAGGCGAGCAGGAACAAGGTCACGCCACCGCCGAGGATGTAATCGACAAGCATGGTTCGATCCTTCAGCCTAGATCCTGTCGCAAGCTTTGACGTAGACGATGGACAGACCGAAGAACAAAGCCCCGACCCCAAGAACAATGATGTCCATTCTGTTTTCCTTGCTTCCAATTTTTTACTTGTCTCCTGCCAAAGACAGGGCGTAAATACTGTGAGACGGCGCGCCGCACTAGGCGGCGTCGACGGCTTTGCTCGACGTGAATATGGACCCGATCGCCATAAAGGTTCGAGACGGGGCGGATGGGAAAGAAATAGGAATTCTATAAAGGTTTCCGGCGCGGCTCGCCGTCGAAGAGCAGCTTGTCGACGCGGATTGCCGGGAAGGATATGCCGCCGCGCTTTGCGGCCTTGCTGGGAACGCTCTACCGCGGCTCCCGCGTCAGGCTGAGATAGGTCGGATCGAACTCGGCGATTTCCTGGAGCCTGTGCCAATCCAGGATTGTCACCGTGTGATTTGCCCAATTGACGACGCCGACTTTGCGCAAGGCGCCGATGACGCGGTTCATGTGTACGACGGAAAGACCGAGCACATCGGCCAGCTCGGCCTGTGAGAGCGGCAGGTGAAAGCTCATGCCGTTGGTGCGCTGCACCACCTGCAGCCGTACGAAAAGCTCACAGAGGAGATGGGCCAGGTGTGAGGTCTTGGAGCGGCGGCCCATCGCCACGATCCACTCGCGATGGATGGCGCCGTCGACCAGCGTGTCCAGCCACAGCAGCCGCGTCAGATGCGGCGCTTCCTCGGTGATGGCGCGAAGCCGGCTGTGATCGGCGAACATCACATGACAGGGCGACATGGCAACGATGCCGTGATCCATCGTCTTCAGGAGGAAGGCGTGGAGATCGACGAAATCGCCAGGCACCTGCAGCGAGGTGAACTGCCGGCCGCCGTTCTCGAGCACCTTGTAGCGCGCTGCCAAACCGTCGAGGACCAGGGTCGAATAGGTCGGCCGCGCGCCCGATGCGACGATATCCTGGCCGACCGCGAAATGCCGCTCGAAAGTCATGGCCTCTGCCAGCAGCGCCTTTTCGGCATCGGAAAGCGCGTCGTGCTGGGCGAGATTCAGATACAGGGATTCCAGCACCGCTATCTCCAGCGAAAGGGCTCAGAGCCGATCGCCAACTGTCGAAAGCAAGGGGCGGCTACCGAAGCACTAGGTCGTCGGGCGCCGGCGGGCATTAACATTTGTTAGAAGGCGCTTATTCGCCAACGAAGATCATCTCTGATGGAACAACGGCTTAGCCCGCGAATTGTCGCTCAAGTCTCTTTTGGAAATTTCATCAGCTCGGGATCCGGCCGCATCATGCCCAGATACTTTCTCGACCTTTACAATGGCGATGGCCTGACGGTGGATGACCATGGTCAGGTGTTCGATACGCGCGAGCGTCTGCGGCGCGAGGCAATCCTTATCCTGCCCGACATCATTCGCGACGAGATGATCGAAAACGACCGAACGGCCATCACCGTGAAGGTGCGCGACGAGAGCGGGCGCCATGTCTTCGAAGCATCGCTCGTCATCTCATCGAGTTGGTGCGATTGACCGCGGCCCCTCCGCAAGATGGAATGGAAAGCCCGGCTCGGAGGGCCAAGCCGGGCTTTCGGGGACGGCCGTACGAACTGGCCATCGCAATGACAGCTCCAACGATCAGGCGGCGTAGCCGCCATGGCCGCGTGCGACGGCCCGCGCCACGATGACAGGCTCGATCTCGGGCCAGAGAATACCGGTGGCCTCCGCGAATTCAACAAACGCGTGGCGCGCTTCGTCCCTCGTGATGCAGCCTTCCAGGGCCAGGCCGCACGCCTCGACGGCATTGCGATAAAGCGGACCACGGCGAGAGGTCGTCCAGTTGGTCAGGAAATCGTGCATTTCGGCCAGCGAGGCGATTTCGCGCCTGAAGCCGAGACCGACGGTCAGTGCGACGGGCGGATGAAACAACTTGTCATGCATGAAGCGGGCTCCTGATTGGACGCGGGTTCTCGGAGAAAATCCTGGCGGGGATCTATGATGAGACGCCGGGTAACGCATCGCGAGCCGGGAGGTTCCGGAGCAAACAGGACCGTTTGCGGAACGCACGCCTGAGTGCGCCGAAAATCTTGCATCCTGATCCACCGGCCATGGCTGCTGCTCGGTCGGACCGGCGAGAAGACGGATTAAGGTTCGATGATCGAGATGCAATATGCCAGGCTGTACCCAGAAGCTCCTGCTGAAAAGGGAAGCTGGCGGAGAGAGCGGGACAACGGCGTGAAGCGGAACCAGACAAAGGTAAGCGGCCCTTTGCGGATAGCGAAGTGGCAACCTTGCTGGCGGGTGATGCCGGTCCGCTGCTCAATGACCTGGTGCCTATCGGAGCGCTGAGCGGAATGCGTATCGAGGAGATTTGTCAACTCCACGTTTCTGATTACCGAGATGAGATGTTCAGCGTGTGGGCAGGGAAGACCGATAACGCCCGCCGCACGGTCCCAATCCACAGCGGGCTTGAAGAGATCGTCAAGCGCCGCACGGAAGGCAAGAAGGACAGCGAATATTTGTTTGACGATCTGCCGCCTATCCCGAAGTCACGCGAGACGCGTTCCGACCCGCTGCAAAGCAGTTCCCCGGTATCGTCGCAAGGCGGGGGTGGATGAGCGGCCAAACGAGAAAGCCAAGAGCAATGTGGATTTCCACTCGTTCCGCCGATGGTTCATCCGCAAGGCGCGTGATGCCAAGCTTGCGGGGGCGGAAGGCTTCGATGTGGACCATCACATGGGTGGTGGGGCACACGGATAGCGAACGGGCCAAGAGCCCTCAGCCAGCACGGGCTACGCTGGGCAGGACCCGGAGAAGGCGAAAAGGGCGCTTGTGGAGGCCGTTAAGCTTCCGCTAGCTGGGTCCAGGCGGCGTTAAAGGTTGACCTAAGTTGCGGAAAATTGTGGCCCATAGCCTGCCCCGCATGTCCACCCGCACGAGTTCGTCTCGGCTCATCGCCCCAAGGCACATTGCAACGGTATGGCTGGCAAGGTGGACGACGCGCTGGGCAGGTGCGCTGCCCCAGCGTTTGCGTCGAAGTTGAGCTGACTACTGGGATAGCCGTTGGCGGTGGATGTTGAGGCCTTCCTGCGGGCAGTTCTCCACAGCGTTGCTACTTTATCCAGACGTTGAGCGGTGCATCGAAATTCGTAACGCGAACCGCATTTGCGTGACCAATGGCGATCCCAACGCTGTTCAAGTCCAAGTGCTTAATTGGGGAATCATCCCATTTGTTGAACAGCATGCCAATCTCCGGCGACTCTGGCGTCAGCATCTCGATCAACCCATCTCTTTGGGGGATCGACGCCGCGTATACTCCCCAGATGGCTTCAAGCTCCGCTTTGGCGAACTGGGCTAAACCCCGTGTCGTGAAGACAGTTACATTTGTAGCGTTTGGCTGGACCATCCCCGGGTTCCTGACACAGGCGACCAATAAATTATCGACGCTTTCCGCCTTCTCTGGCGCAACGCTAGCCCTGTATGCATCGAGTGAGTTTCCCATTCCGATCAAACCGCCATAGCTCATTACGAGTGCGTCACGCAGCTTAAATTCACCCATTGAAATGATGCCGCACGACTGAGCAACTATATGCCAATAAGATGACTGCTCCAGAGATACGTCGGTAGCCAATGGAATCAGCTTTTGATTAATGTAATCTCTGAACGCTTCAACAGAATTAACCGAATGTGTGACGGTATGCCGTACCACGTAACAAAGTGAGAGTGCAGCAAACTCATTGACTGTTAAGCGCGGTGCGCGAGCAGCCGCCTCGTTAAGCGTGAGAGCCTCTCGGGAGTGCTCCTTGGCCTGGGAGCGCCTAGCGATGATATCGACCAGCGTCTCTTTTACGGCGGGGCTTCCGCTTCGTGCAAAGGCGTCTTGTGCCTCACCAAGCATATACTGGAAATCTGGTTCCCGTAGGGCTTCCGAGTTAGCTCGGTTGGTATCAACAAATACATGCAACAACTCGTCGCAAAGGTCTTTCATCCGCTTATCGGCGGTCGCCTGCGCTTCCTGTTGAAACTGGATTTGGTTATGCATCAGCTTGGTCATGATTTCGACCATCTGGTCGGGAGTCAGGCCCAATGTCACATCGCCTTGAGATTGTATTGCTACGCCGCCTTCTGCGACATGCTGGGATTGTTTACTCATCGGCGTAAATTAGTGTCCCGTCCCGACTGAATTCCGGTGCCTCCCTTGCCAACATTTTGATTTTGGTCAGGTGAGTTTTTTCGTTTTCCGGTGACGAACACCCAGCCAATTACTGCAAGTAGGATAGCAACTATGATTGCCGCAATGCCTATCCAGTCAGAAGTTGTCATAAGGTAACTCCTCTTTATGGGAATCACTACGGCGTATCCGGCAAAATTGAAATCCTTAGAGATGTCATTCCAGTGAAATTTTTGGGTCACACATTTGAGACGCCATATCGTGAGCGCGGCGGCAAGCTTTCCGCCCTGTCCCCCTGCCGGCGCCGTTTTGCGGGCTTCGCGCTCACTGTTCAACGACTATTGTTTTCCTGCCCCTTTTGCTAATTCGGCTTAGCCCCTGCATTTTCATCGCCATCTGGTAGATCGCGGAGCCGCTCTGATTGTTCCCAATCGTTAAGGATACGAGCGACTTGCTTCTCGCGACGACGCGGATCGATGACTAGCTGAATCTGGCTGACGAAATGTCGTTGGCAAGCTTCCAGCCGCGATCTAAGTTCAGAACTAGGCGTTCCGTCTGACAGAGAATCGTAAACGGCAACCAAGCAATCCAATACAGGCTGTCTAAGCCCCCGGTACGCAGGCTCTTTGTCAATTCCGTACTTCTCGGACCACTGGTTGGGAAAATACCACCGCCCAATGTCGATCAAGGCGCTCAGCTTGCTTAGCACAGCAGCCCGCTGTCCCTCCTGAATATGCATTGCCTCGGCAACAGTGAAGCAAACTTGCTGGGCCCAGTCACGAACAGCATCGAAATGCGTATCCGTCCAGGCTCGCTGCTCCAGCCGATGTTGTTGTTTGAGCAAGTCGGCGTTCTGTCGAGCGAGTTCGCGGTTCTCCAAGTTGGCGCGATCTGCCCCACGTCGTTCGACAATTGCAACTAGCAACGCCAACAGGGCGACCAATGCCGCCGCCCAAGTTGCCATGTCGCCAATATTCGCTGATGACATCCCCCACCCCTCCTCATCGAGGAGTTTCTATCACGAGTTCAGTTTGTCTCACTAGAGCAAGCCCGTGTGAGTCTCGCAAAAGGTCGTCCAAGCGGTCTCACATGAATGGTTTCTTGACATTTCGACTGCCAGTCTCACATAGTGGTATCAAATTAATCCAATGGAGAACCCTATGTCATGACCACAACCGCACTAGTCGGCTACGCTCGCACTTCCACCACTGACCAAAAGGCAGGGCTTGATGCCCAGCTTCGCGACCTTGAGCTAGCGGGATGCACAAAGGTGTTTCGCGAAGAGATTTCCTCTGTTGCCACCAATCGGCCTCAGCTTGCCGCCGTGCTTGAATGGGTGCGTGAAGGCGACACATTGGTTGTCACGAAGTTGGATCGGCTAGCACGCTCCGTTGCCGACCTCGTGTCGATCACGGCAGCCTTGAAGGCAAAGGGGGCAGGTCTTCGCATCCTGGCAATGAACCTCGACACGGCCACGCCCACAGGAAAGCTGATGTTGAACCTACTGGGTTCAATCGCGGAGTTCGAACGGGGGCTAATGCTTGAGCGGCAACGCGAGGGGATAGCGAAGGCGAAGGCGGAGGGAAAGTATGCTGGAAGGCAGCCTACAGCCCGGCGGCAGGCCGGCGAGGTGCTTCGGCTCCGTACAGAGCGCAAGTCTGTCAACGACATCGTGCAGGCCTTGGGGATTAGCAGGGCGTCCGTCTTCCGAATTCTTGCAGAGAACGCAGAAGCTTAGGGGCTGGGCTCCGCTTTGGTCCGTAAGTTTGTGCTTGGGGGCTGCGTGAGGTGAGACGCTTGGCAGCCCCACCAAGAAGCTACCAGCTCCGCAAAATAGAACTAGGACCGCGAGAGCGAATATGGCCAACAGTGTGCCGACCACAGCAAGGGGGCCATTGGCCTTTACCTTGGCGAACCAAATTGACACTTCCAAATCGCTCATGTCCGGTGCGCTCCTTTCGAGGCGCAACGTATCATCAGGGCGTTGATGTTGCGTTTTTAGATGCTCTTGCGTCGTAGGCTGTTGGCGCATCATCCGGGGAGCGAGTGATATGGTGGCTCTGCTGAAACAAGGTCGGTTGCTTTCCTGCTGGGCTCTGTTGCTCTTGGTGTCAGCGAGGCCCCGATACGCGGAGACAGTTGAGGTGAAATATCGCGGTCCCGTTGACCTCGCCAACTTCGATTGCACAGCGGAGCTAGACGGTAGCGTGGTCAAGCGCGTCTGCTACAACGCTGAGCATTCCTATATGCTCATCCGGCTAAAGCAGGTCTGGTACCATTACTGCGAGATAGACCAAGGCACGGTGTCTGCC
Source organism: Mesorhizobium sp. B2-3-14 (assembly GCF_006442175.1). Taxonomy (NCBI): domain Bacteria; kingdom Pseudomonadati; phylum Pseudomonadota; class Alphaproteobacteria; order Hyphomicrobiales; family Phyllobacteriaceae; genus Mesorhizobium; species Mesorhizobium sp. B2-3-14. The sequence goes on from NZ_VFVP01000010.1 coordinate 52,176, forward strand.
CTGTTGGCAGCCGGGTCAAAGGGCGCTTTCTACAACAAGAACATCAAGGACGCGGCGACGGGCGCGGCAAGTTCGGTTGCAGGGATAAGCCAGTTCCGGAATTCTAATCCCCTAGCGCTCGCCAAGCCGCCATTTGGGATCGCCTGTAGTGCTGGTTTCGTCAACGATGCTGTCGTATTCCCGGCCAACGAGGACGAGCACAAAGCCGCCGAGAAACGTAACGGTGGTAATGGCGATCAAAGCGAGAGCCCACCATTCGGGCACTTTGAAATACCAAGCCCACGCAAATGCTTGTAGCAGGGCGAGAACAACAGCATCCATGTTCCATGCACGCCGTCGGAGTTGAGACGGCTTCTTGTTGTTACCCTGTATTTGATTGGCACCTCTTCTTACCTCCCCGCGCCCATGGCATGTTCCCAATTTTTGTTGCAGCTTAGTTGCCATGTGCAATCTCTACAACATCGCCACGTCGCAAGAAGCCGTCCGCCAATGGACCCGAACTTTACGGGACATCTTGGGAACCTTGAGCCGTCCATTGACATCTATCCCAACCGCCCCGGCCCCGTGGTCCGCAACGCGCGGGACGGGCAACGGGAGCTTGCAATTTGCTGTGGGGCATGCCGACACCCGTTGAACGGATGAGGGGCAAGGCCGACTACGGCACTAACATAGCCCGTGCTAGTCCCGCGTATGCCGGTAAATACGAAGTTGATGGGCCGATTGAGCCGTCACTACGAGTGAACGTTCCGCTGCCCTCGCGACTGTCGACTGGACATGCCACCCTTGGCCCTTACTATGACTGCACGGTTTGGGGGACTCAGTATGATTTGGGATTTCTTGGCAGGCTTTTGGGGAGCATTGCGAGCGGACGCGCAAACGTGGTCCATGATTGTCACCGCCGCTGCAACCATCGCGCTTGGCTTCTTCACCTGGGTGTTGGCAAAGGAGACCAAGCGGCTATCGATGGCAACGGCCCAGGCTCACGTTGTGGCAACCCTTGAGCCGAACCCATGGTCAGTCAAACACTATGACCTTGTTGTCGCCAATACAGGAAACGCCGCTGCTCACGACGTAGTGGTCTCGTTCACTCCCGACCTTGAAGAAAGGGATGGTGGCTTGCACATCGGTCGCCCTCTCAGGCACCTAAGTGTTTTGAAGCCGGGTCAATCGTTGTCGTGCTACGCCGGAGCTTACGAAACCTTTGGCGAGAAGACCTACCAAGTTTCCACCGGCTGGATACACCACCCGGCCGACCGAAACCGCCAATCTCTCAGTTACGAACTTTCGATGAGGGACTACGCAGATTTCGGGCATCTAGGAGCCCGGACGCCGTTTGTGCAAATGGCCGAGCAAATTGAGAAAATACGGGAAGACTGGCGATATGTCGCAAGCGGCTCTCGGCACCTCAAGGCGGATACCTATTCCGGCGAAGACCGCGAGAAAGAACGAAAGCGACGGGAGGCGGAACACAAAGCAGCTTCGTTGCCACCTAGAAAGCCAAAGGACGGCAACCAATAGCAATCTTGGGGCACCGGCGTGGGGCACCACTTCAAAGGCGCTGCGCTAAGGCATCTATTTTTCAGATAGTTAGCGCCTCATCAGAGAATTGGCGGAGAGAGCGGGATTCGAACCCGCGTTACGGTCTCCCGTAAACACACTTTCCAGGCGTGCGCCTTCAACCACTCGGCCACCTCTCCGTCCTTGCATTTTTCGCGACGGCCGGTTTCGCCGCGCGGGTTGGGGACAATGCAGTCCCTTCAGGGAGGAGTAGCGATTTCCGCGCTATGGGCGCCGCCAACCAGCGGACACCTCTCCCCGGCACCTGAGCCGTCAAAGCAACAGGCGCGGGGCTCATCTAGTCGATCCCGCGCCGAATGCCAAGCCATAACGACAGTCTATTCGCTTTGCCGGCCACACAGCGCTTCGCGAGGCCGCGGCGGCATCCGTTTCAAGGTGCCGACGCCCCGAATGATGTGCACAGGCGGGCCGGCAAGGCCGGCCGCGCTTGACTTCGTCGCGGGCCACCTGTCGAGTGAAACGGAGACTTTGCGGGGGGCATCGTCCGGGCATGACATCAGGCAGTGAACAACCGGGCGGCGGGATGCCGGGGCAGGCGCCAATCGGGCGCCCGGACAGCGGGCTGTCCTACGTGCCGGTGGGCTGGCTTATCTTCGTCATGGCGTGGTCGGTCTACGGCCTGGCCTCCACCTGGTGGCTGACCGGCAATTCCGGCCTGCCGGACAGGATCTTCTATTTCCTCCTTGGCGGGCTTGCCGTCGACATCATCACCATCCTGTGGGGGCTTTATTTGCTCGGACTTGCCTTTGGCCGCTCGGCGCGCTTCCCGCGCCAGTTCATCATCTGGCAGGTGGCGACCATCGCCTGGGTGCTGGCGAGGCAGGCCTATGTGCTCGCCGTGCCAGATTTCGTCTTTTCCGCCAGGAGCCTGCTGATCGGCGGCGCCGAAATCGCCATCGGCCTGCTCTGCATCTATCTGCTGCGCCGTGGGTCGGGCGCCGAGGGCGTCTATGCCAGGCCGCGGGCCGAAGCGCCGTCGGTCTTCGTCTCCATCGTGGCTGCCTTGCTCGGCATCGTCCTGGGCGCGGTCATTGGCGCCGTTGGCGGATTCCTGGCTGGCTCGGTGATCGCCGATGTCACCGAGGTCAGCTGCTTCGAGGGCGGCTGCGGCTACTTTGCCGCCTTCGTCGGATTGGCCGGGCTGGTGGTCGGTGCCATTGCCGGAGGCATTCTTGCCGTCTGGCTCGTTCACCGCACCAGGCGCGAGCCGACCGCATAGGCCCAGAAAAGCGCGGGCCTTCAAATTCGCGTATCGCGATTGCAGCTGAACCGCACGCATTCTATTTCTGTTTCGGATATGTGCCGGTGGTCTTCTGGTCAACGTCCAGGGTGAGCCGGGGGAGAGCCTTGATGTTTCGCTTCGTCTTTCGTCTTGCGGCCATGGTCGCGCTGTCGGTTTCCGTCATCATGGCGGTGCTCGACGCGACGCGCACGGTGGCGGCGTCGGCCCTTGTGCTGACCCCCCTCAACGCCAGTTGGCTGGCCGTCTCGCCGGACACGCGGGCCGCCTTCGAAACCTTCGTGCGCGCCAAGGCCAGTCCGCTGCTGTGGGACACGGTCATCGCCTGGGTGCTCAACCAGCCGGGCTTTGCCGTCTTCGCGGTGCTGGCCTTGCTGCTGTACGCCATCGGCTATCGGCGGCAGCGGCGCACAGGACAGTTCGCCGCCAACTGAACCCATCTCCCGCACCATTCCGGCCGGCTGCTGAAAGCTTGCACGCAAGATCGGATCGCGGCGTGGCTTGCCCGTGGCACGCTTTTCCAAAAGGTCAAAATTCCGCGTGAATTTTGTTTCGGGCCGTGCCAGATTGCCCGGGAGCGGGAGGGCAATACACTCCTGGCTAACGTCGTTTGCTTGCCGGAGAACCGGGCAGCAGGCGGTGTGCAACGGAAAAAATAACCGACAGGGTGTGGATCACATGAAACGTATCGTTCTCGGCCTTCTGGCCGCAACCGCAATGGTTCTTCCGGCTTTCGCCGCGGATGTCCAGCCGGCCATCCTCTATGATCTGGGCGGCAAGTTCGACAAATCCTTCAATGAGGCTGCCTACCATGGCGCCGAAAAATTCAAGACCGAGACCGGCGTCGCCTATGTCGAGTTCGAAGTGTCCAACGCCTCGCAGCGCGAGCAGGCGCTGCGCCGCTTCGCCGAGGACGGCCACAACCCGATCGTCATGGCCGGCTTTGCCTGGGAGGATGCGCTGAAGAAGGTCGCGGCCGAATACCCGGACCTCAACTTCGCCATCATCGACGATGCGGTCGACCTGCCCAATGTCCGCTCGCTGGTGTTCAAGGAGAATGAAGGCTCCTATCTCGTCGGCATCATGGCCGCGATGGCGTCGAAGTCGAAGAAGGTTGCCTTCGTCGGCGGCATGGACATCCCGCTGATCCGCAAGTTCGAATGCGGCTATGTCGGCGGCGCCAAGTCCGCTGGCGCGACCGACGTCATCCAGAACATGACTGGCGATACGCCGGCGGCGTGGAACGATCCGGCCAAGGGTGGCGAGATCGCCAAGACGCAGATCGACCAGGGCGCCGACGTGGTTTACGCGGCCGCCGGCGGCACCGGCGTCGGTGTGCTGCAGGCGGCGGCCGATGCCGGCAAGCTCGGCATCGGCGTCGATTCCAACCAGAACGGCCTGCAGCCCGGCAAGGTGCTGACCTCGATGCTGAAGCGCGTCGACGTTGCCGTCTACACCGCCTTCATGGATGGCAAGAACGGCACCTTCAAGGGTGGCGTCGAGAATCTCGGCCTCAAGGAAGGCGGCGTCGACTACGCCATGGACGACAACAACAAGGCACTGGTGACCGACGAAATGAAGGCGGCCGTCGAAAAAGCCAAGGCCGACATCATCGCCGGCACGGTCAAGGTGCACGACTACACAGCCGACAACGCCTGCCCCTATTGATCGGCGGCAGCGTACGGCCATGATCTGCAACCGCTGGGCGAAAGCCCGGCGGTTTTGCTTTTGCCGATCGAACGAAGCTCGCAAATGGCATGGAGCGAGGAATGCAGCCAACGATCGAACCCATGCGCGGGCATGACATCGAAGTCGTCGCGCGACTGCGGATTGCCGCCTTCTTCGAGGGCACGGGAAGGACGCTGGAAGAGGATGCGGCAGGGCTCCGCAACCTGCTGACCAGCGACGGCCTCGAAAAGGCTCTGGTTGCCCGTGTGAACGATGTGCCGATAGGCACCTGCCTGCTGGTCCGCCACGAACTGGAACCGGCGCATGATCTGACACCGTGGCTGGCCGGGCTTGTCGTCGACGCCGGCCATCGAGGCAAGGGAACCGGCACCGCGCTGGTCGAGGCGATCGAAGCGCATGCAGCGTCAGCCGGCGTCGAGACGCTCTACCTCTACACTTGGCAAGCGCGCGAGTTCTACGCGGCGCTCGGCTGGGACACGATCGAGCTGTGCGAGCAGGACGGCGACACGATGATGCTGATGTCGCGCCGGCTCCATCACAATGTGCCCAGGAGATAGCCGAGCGCGAAGGCCGCAATCAGCCCGGCCATGACGACAAGTCCACGCCTACCGCCAAGCGAATGCACACCAACGCCGTACGGCTGACGGGACAAGCTTCGGATCACTGTCGGCGACTTGGCATCATTGCCGCCCAGGCCAACGCCTTGCATCTGCGGCAATTCGGCGAGTCGCTGCGTAACCAGTTCCCAATGATTGACGCCGGCTGGTTTTTCGGCGCGATCGAAGACATGCATGCGCTCGGCCAGTTGCACCACCGCGTCGCGGAACGCAGGGTCGATCTCGAGATCGCGCTCGGCCCGCTCGCGCTCGGCATCGTTCATCAGGCCCAGCACATAGTCGCCGGCCCTTGCGATACGATCGCTCTCACCGGCCATGATCCGTGCCCTCCCCCTCTCCTCACCAGTGTGGCGGCTTGGTCCCCGGCACATCCGGTGCCGCCTGCTCTTCAAGCGCCAGGAAGCGGTCTGTCAGCGCATCAAGCTTGCGCTGCATGCGTTCGATCACCTTCCACTGCTCGGCGATCTGGCCCGACAGTTCCTCGATGGTCTTCTCCTGCTCCGCGGCGCGGATTTCCAGCGTCGTCAGCCGGTCGGCGGGCATGATCATGCAAAGTCCCCAGTTTGTACCGCGACACCTTGCGCCGCAACGTCAAATCGACCTCGCCATAGTAGCGAATGTGAGAGCTTCGGCCACGTTCGAAATTGACAAGCGCGCGGGGATTTGTCGAGAGTGGATGCTGCTCCGGACAATTGGCATGGGCGGAGTGCCATGCTAGGCGTTTTGACCAAGCGATAAAAAAATAAGAGTGGGACAGGCTGCATGGCGCAAGCCGCAATCGAACTGATCGGCATCAACAAGAGTTTCGGCGCGGTGCGCGCCAACCGCGACATCAATCTGGAGATCGCGCGCGGCACCATCCACGGCATCGTCGGCGAGAACGGCGCCGGCAAGTCGACGCTGATGTCGATCCTCTACGGTTTCTACCAGGCCGACAGCGGCGAGATCCGCGTCGGCGGCAAGCCGGCATCGATCAAGACACCCAACGACGCGATCGCGCTCGGCATCGGCATGGTGCACCAGCATTTCATGCTGGTCGACAATTTCTCCGTGCTGGAGAACATCATCCTCGGCGCCGAAACCGATGCGCTTCTGAAGAGCAGCATCGCCAAGGCGCGCTCCGAGCTTGACCGGCTGGAGCGCGAATACGGGCTGGAAGTCGATCCCGATGCGATTATCGAAGAACTGCCGGTCGGCCTGCAGCAACGCGTGGAAATCCTGAAGGCGCTTTATCGCGGCGCCGAAATCCTGATCCTCGACGAGCCGACAGGCGTTTTGACGCCGGCCGAGGCCGACCACCTGTTCCGCATCCTCAGGCAGTTGAAGGAACAGGGAAAGACGGTGGTGCTGATCACCCACAAACTGCGCGAGATCATGGCCATCACCGACACCGTGTCGGTGATGCGTCAGGGCACGATGGTGGCGACCCGGGAGACCAGGAAAACCACTGTCGAGGAACTGGCCGAACTGATGGTCGGGCGGCGTGTCCTCTTGAGGGTCGAAAAGGGCGAGGCCGAAGCCGGTGCCGTCAAGCTCGCGGTCAAGAACCTGACGGTCAGGGATTCTCGTGGCGTCACCATGGTCGACGACGTCTCCTTCGATATCAGAGCCGGCGAGATCGTCGGCATCGCTGGCGTTGCCGGCAACGGGCAATCCGAGTTGCTTGAGGCGATTTCCGGCATCAGGCACGCCGTTTCCGGGTCCGTGACGCTCGACGGCAAGCCGATCGATCTCACCGGCAAGGCTGATCCCGGCGAATTGCGCGACCGCGGCCTCGCCCACGTACCGGAAGACCGCCACCATGTCGGGCTGGTGCTGGCCTTCGAGGAGAACGAGAATTCCATCCTCGGCTACCATGACGATCCCCGTTACCTCAGAGGACCGTTTCTCAACATCGATGCCATCATGGCCGATGCCAGGGACAAGATCGAGAAATACGACATTCGTCCCGGCAATCCGCGCCTGAAGACGGCCAATTTTTCCGGCGGCAACCAGCAGAAGATAGTGCTCGCGCGTGAAATCGAGCAGGACCCCGGCGTGCTGATCGTCGGCCAGCCGACGCGGGGCGTCGACGTCGGCGCCATCGAGTTCATCCACAAGCGCCTGATCGCCATGCGCGACCAGGGCAAGGCGGTGCTGGTGGTATCGGTCGAGCTAGACGAGATCCGCTCGCTCTCCGACCGCATCCTGGTGATGTTTGCCGGCCGGGTCGTCGGCGAGCGCGGCCCCGACGCGACCGAAGGCGAGCTTGGCCTGCTGATGGCCGGTGTCGAGCATCAGGAGGCGGCGCAATGAGCACGCCTTACGCCAAATTGCCGGCCTGGGCAGACTACGGGCTGATCCCGCTGATCAACCTGTCGGTCGCCTTCATCGTCGCTGGCTTCGTCGTCATGCTGGTCGGCGAAAACCCCTTCCGTGCCGCCGTCATCCTGGTCGAAGGCGCCTTTGGCAAGGGCACCGGCATCGCCTTCACCCTCTTCTACGCCACGACCTTCATATTCACCGGGCTTTCTGTGGCCGTGGCGGCGCATTGCGGCCTGTTCAACATCGGCACCGAGGGACAGGCCTACATCGCCGGCCTCGGCATCGCCATCGTTTGCCTTTCCTTCGACAGCACACTGCCCTGGTGGCTGACTTTTCCGCTGGCCATCGTCGCCTCGGCGCTCGTGGGCGCATTGTGGGCGTTTATCCCCGCCTACCTGCAGGCCAAGCGCGGCTCGCACATCGTCATCACGACAATCATGTTCAACTTCATCGCCGCCTCGATCATGGTCTACCTGCTGGTCGGTCCCCTGAAGCCGGCAGGGTCGCAGGCGCCGCAGACGCGCAACTTCCTCGCCGGTGCGGAGCTGCCGAAACTGAACTGGATCATCGAATTGTTCGGCGCCAAGATCCGCTCGGCCCCGCTCAACATCTGCTTCCTGCTGGCGCTGGTGATGGCTTTCCTGGTCTGGCTGCTGATCTGGCGTACCAAGCTCGGCTATGAGATGCGCACCTATGGCCACAGCCCGAAAGCGGCCCGCTATGCCGGCATTTCGGAAACCCGCATCATCATCACTGCGATGATGATCTCGGGCGCGCTGGCCGGCATGATGGCGCTCAACCCTGTGATGGGCGACCAGCACAATGTCGCGATCGACTTCGTTTCGGGCGCCGGTTTCGTCGGTATCGCCGTGGCGCTGATGGGCCGCCTGCATCCGGTCGGCATCGTGCTGGCGGCGATCCTGTTCGGCATGCTTTACCAGGGCGGCGCCGAACTCGCCTTCGAGATGCCGGCAATCAGCCGCGACATGATCGTCATCATTCAAGGGTTGGTCATCCTCTTCGCCGGCGCGCTGGAGCATATGTTCAGGCCCTATATCCAGGCTCTGTTCGCCTCGTTCAGCCCGAAATCGGTGGGCATGCAGGCTGTCAACCGGAAGGGCGCCTGAGATGGATATCTTCAACGCGATCATCCAGGTGCTGGACTCTACCATCCGCCTGTCGGTGCCGCTGCTGCTTGCCTGCCTCGCCGGCCTCTATTCGGAGCGGGCCGGCATTTTCGACATCGGCCTCGAAGGCAAGATGCTGGTCGGCGCCTTCGCGGGTGCTGCCGCGGCTTCCGTGTTCCATTCGGCGCTTATCGGTCTCGGCATGGCGATCCTGATCTCTGTCGCCTTCGCTTTGGTGCACGGCTTTGCCTCGATCACCCATCGCGGCAACCAGATCGTTTCGGGCGTTGCGATCAACTTCGTCGCCGCTGGATCGACCATCATTCTCGGCCAGGCATGGTTCCAGCAGGGTGGCCGCACGCCGGCGCTGCAACCGGGCGAACGATTCGAGGCGATCATCTGGCCCGGCGCCGATGCAATCAGGGGCGTGCCGATCATCGGTCCGATCTATGCCGAACTGATCTCCGGCCATTCGATCCTCGTCTATTTCGCCTTTGCGATGGTGCCGTTCACCTGGTGGGTGCTGTTTCGCACGCGTTTTGGCCTCAGGCTGCGCGCGGTCGGCGAGAATCCGGCCGCGGTCGACACCGCCGGCATCTCGGTCGCCTGGCTGCGCTATCGCGCGCTGATCTGCACGGGCATCCTGACCGGATTTGCAGGCGCCTATCTTTCGATGGTGCAGAATGGCGGCTTCGTGAAGGACATGACCGCGGGCAAGGGCTACATCGCGCTGGCCGCGCTGATCTTCGCCAAATGGAAGCCGGTCAACGCCATGTTCGCCTGCCTTCTGTTCGGCTTCCTCGACGCGGCGTCGATCCGCCTGCAGGGAACACCGCTGCCCATTGTCGGCAAGGTGTCGGTGCAGTTCATGCAGGCCCTGCCCTATATCCTCACCGTCATCCTGCTTGCCGGCTTCATCGGCAAGGCCATCCCGCCGCGCGCCGGCGGCGTGCCCTATGTCAAGGAACGCTAAAGGTCGACAGTTCGGCGCGGACGAGCGCCGGGTTTGCACACGATGATCGGAGAGAACATCTGAATGTCGCATGATCTGTTCGAAGCGGCCAAGGCTGCCATGGCTAAGGCTTATGCGCCTTATTCCAAGTTCCCGGTGGGTGCCGCCATACGCACCGAGGACGGACGCGTCTTCACAGGCGCCAATATCGAGGTCGCCTCCTATCCGGAAGGCTGGTGCGCCGAGACCACCGCGCTTGGCCATTATGTCATGGGCGGCGGCGGCAAGATCGTTGAAATCGCCGTCCTTGCCGAACGCATGGCCAAATGCTCGCCTTGCGGCGGCTGCCGCCAGCGACTGGCCGAATTCTGCCGCCCGGAAACGAAGCTCTATCTCTGCGACAACACCGGCGTGGCCGAAACCGTGACCATGGGCGACATGCTGCCCTACGGCTTCCGCGGCGACATTCTGAAATGAAGAGCTGGCTGATATGACGCAAAAAACGGTCGACCACCTTATCGAAAGGCTGGACGGCCTGGCGCCGTCGACCGCGCTTGTGCTGGGTTCGGGCCTGGGCGGCCTGGTCGACCGGATCGAGAATCCGATCCGCGTCTCCTATGCCGACCTGCCCGGCTTTCCCAGGAGCGGTGTCAGCGGCCACGCCGGCCAAGTGGTCGCCGGGCTGTTTGCCGGCGTTCCCGTGCTTATGCTGTCCGGCCGCGCCCACTACTATGAGCATGGGAACGCCGCGGCGATGCGTCCGGTGCTGGAAGTGCTCGCCGGCATCGGCATCACGAAACTGATCCTCACCAACGCGGCCGGCTCGGTCGATCCGGATATGCCGCCGGGTTCGGTGATGCTGCTCACTGATCATATCAACTTCTCCGGCACCAACCCGCTGATCGGCGAGCCCAGCGACTGCCGTTTCGTCGGCCTCACCGAAGCTTATGATGCCGGCATCCGCGACGCGATCGAAGGCGCGGCGAAGGCGACCGGCACTGCGCTTCACAAGGGCGTCTACATGTGGTTCTCGGGCCCCTGCTTCGAGACGCCGGCCGAAATCCGCATGGCGCGCATCATGGGCGCCAACGCCGTCGGCATGTCGACCGTGCCGGAAGTGATTCTCGCGCGTTTCCTCGGCCTTCGCGTCGCTGCCTGTTCGGTCATCACCAATTTGGCCGCCGGCATGACCGGAGCCGAGCTTTCGCACCAGGAAACCAAGGACATGGCGCCGGTTGGCGGATCGCGGCTGGCAACGGTGCTGCAGCGCGTGTTCCGTGACGGGCTGCTGGAGAGCTGATGCTTCCACAGGAAATCATCCGTCACAAGCGCGACGGCCACAGGCTGGCGCCTCACGAGATCGCCGCCTTCATCGACGGCGTGACGTCGGGTACCGTCACCGACGGCCAGGTCGCGGCCTTTGCCATGGCGGTGTTCTTCAACGGCATGAACCGCGACGAGGCGGTGGCGATGACGCTGGCCATGCGCGATTCCGGCGACGTGCTCGACTGGTCGGATTTGCCAGGCCCTGTCACCGACAAGCATTCCACGGGCGGTGTCGGCGACAATGTCTCGCTGATGCTGGCGCCGATCGTTGCCGCCTGCGGTGCCTATGTGCCGATGATCTCGGGCCGTGGCCTCGGCCATACCGGCGGCACGCTGGACAAGATGGATGCCATTCCCGGCTATATCAGTCAACCCGACATCACGCTGTTCCGCAAAGCCGTGCTTGAAACCGGCTGCGCCATCATCGGCCAAACCGCCGACCTGGCACCTGCCGATCGCCGGCTCTACGCCATCCGCGACGTGACCGGAACCGTGGAGTCCGTGCCGCTGATCACCGCATCGATCCTGTCGAAGAAGCTCGCGGCGGGCCTGCAATCGCTGGTGCTCGACGTCAAGGTCGGCAATGGCGCCTTCATGGAGAAATCCCGAGATGCGACCGCGCTTGCCAATAGCCTCGTCGAGGTCGCCAGCGGCGCCGGACTGAAAGTCTCGGCGCTAATCACCGGCATGAACGAACCGCTTGCCTCCGCCGCCGGCAATGCCGTCGAGGTGCGCAATGCCGTCGATTTCCTGACCGGCCGCCTGCGCGACCGGCGGCTGGAGGACGTGACGCTGGCGCTGGCAGCCGAAATGCTGCAGTCGGCGGGACTGGTGTCGTCGAACCAGGACGGCATGCGACGCGCCACCGAGACACTCGCCAGCGGCCGCGCAGCCGCCACCTTCGCGCGCATGGTGACGGTGCTTGGCGGCCCCGCCGATTTCATCGAGAAGCCAGAGAAATATCTGTCGGAAGCAGCAACGGAAATCGCGGTGAAGGCGACGTCGGAGGGTTTCGTCACTGGCATCGCCACCCGCGACATCGGTCTCGCGGTCGTCGGCCTGGGCGGCGGGCGCACCCGGCCCGACGACAGGATCGACCCCTCGGTCGGCATCACCAGGCTGCTGCCCATAGGCGCGGAAGTACGCGCCGGAGATGCGCTGGCGCTGATCCACGCCCGCTCACCGTCCGATGCCGAGACGGCAGCCGCGACCGTGCTTTCAGCCTATGCGATCGGCGCTTCGAAGCCGGCCGCCGACAAGTCGGTCATCCGGCGGATTCTGCCGCGTGGCTGAGTGGACCTACTGAACCAGCAGCAATGTGCCGTTTTCGGCCTGGTATTTGCCGAGTCTGTTGAGAAAGCTCATGCCGATCAGGTTGGTGCGCAGTGCCCTGTCGTCGAGTACGATCGCCTGCACACCTTCGACGCTGATGCTGCCGATCTGCAGACGATCAATCGTCACCACGGCTGCCTTGATGGTGCCGTTGGCGGTGTTGACTTCGTGGCTGAAATCGGAGGGATTGAGCGACAGTCCGATCCGGCGTGCCGTCGACATATTGACCGCGACCAGCGTCGCACCGGTGTCGATCATGCCGTCGACTTGACGGCCGTTGAGCCTGAAGGTCGACGAGAAGTGTCCGCGCCCGTCCGCCGCGACCACGACCTTCCGGCCGGTCGGCAGCGGCGCTACCGGCTTGTCGGGAACGGAGGCCAGGCTGACATCCGGTTGCGTCTCGGCCGCTGGCTTGGCCGTCACCGCCGATTTCAGCAGGTTTTCGAATATTCGCGGATTCGACTGGTAGACGACCGGGATCGATGCCGACGCACCGGCAAAGACGCTGAGAATGAGAAGCTTGCGCAGCATGGATCGGCCTTTGTGAAGAGCTGATCATTAGCGCCGGATGGTGTTTGCCGCTTTAACGCGCGCCGGAACCACGTCTTTGCGTAAACGCCTGGTAAAAAATACCAAGCACATTGCTCGGGTATTACTTCGTCCCGTACATGCGGTCGCCGGCATCGCCAAGGCCGGGCATGATGTAGCCCTTCTCGTTGAGCTGGCGGTCGATGGACGCGGTGAAGACCGGAACATCCGGATGCGCCTTGGTAAAGCGCTCGATGCCTTCGGGCGCCGCCAGCAGGCACAGGAAGCGGATGTTGGTGGCGCCGCGCTCTTTCAACTTGTCGATCGCCGCGATCGCCGAATTGGCTGTCGCCAGCATCGGGTCGACGACGATGACCAGCCGGTCGGCGAGGTCGCTCGGCGCCTTGAAGAAATACTCGACGGCCTCCAGCGTTTCATGATCGCGGTAGAGGCCGACATGGGCGACGCGGGCCGCCGGCACCAGGTCGAGCAAACCTTCGAGCAGGCCGTTGCCGGCGCGCAGCACCGAGGCGAAGACCAGCTTCTTGCCCTCCAGCGTCGGAGCCTCCATCGTCTCCATAGGCGTTTCGATCGTTGTCGTCGTCAGTTCGAGATTGCGGGTGACCTCATAGCCGAGCAGCAGCGATATCTCACGCAGCAACCGCCGGAAGCCGGCCGTCGAGGTCTCCTTCTTGCGCATGATGGTCAGCTTGTGCTGGACAAGCGGATGATCGACGACGGTGACGCCCTTCATGATGTGCTCCGACGGAATAGTGAGTGGTGAACAGTGAGTAGTGAATAGTGAGCCGATTTGCGAGTCCCTGCGTCAGTGAAAGCGCCGGCCTCAACCGCTCGATGCGTGCACCGTCACTACCGACTACTGACTACTCACTGTTCACCGAACTTTCGCGTCCAACCGACCAAGAAGCGCTGTCTTGGTCTTCCTGTCGACGAAGGCGGCTTCGATGGCAGTCCTGGTGACGGCGGCAAGCGCCTTTTCGCTCATCGAGAAATGTTCGGCGGCGATATCGTATTCGCGCTTCAGCGAGGTCCAGAAATAGGGCGGGTCGTCGGAGTTGAGCGTCACCTTGCAGCCGGCCGCCTGCAGGGCGGGAAAGGGATGGTCGGCGAAACTGTCGAACACCTTGAGCGCGATATTGGAGCCGGGGCAGCATTCCAGCACGACACCCTCGTCGGCGATGCGCCGGACAAGGTCGGGGTTTTCGATGGCGCGCACGCCATGGCCGATGCGCGACGGGCGGATATGGTCGAGTGCCGCCTGGACGGTTTCCCAGCCCGTCAGTTCGCCGGCATGGACGGTGATGCCGAGCCCGGCCTCGCGCGCGATCTCGAAAGCCCTGACATAGTCCTCCATCTCGCCCATGCGCTCATCGCCGGCGACGCCGAACCCGGTAACCAGCGGATGGCCGCAACGCGCCGCGAAGCGTGCCGCGCGCTCGATCGACTCGACACCGACATGGCGCACGCCGGTGACGATCATGCGGCCCTCGATGCCGGTCTTTGCCTTGGCGCGCAGCATGCCTTCGCCGAGCGCATCGGTGTAGGCCTTGAGTGACAGCCCGGCTTTCGTCGCGTGGTCGGGCGAGGTGAACACCTCGGAGTAGATGGCGCCATCGCGGGCCAGGCTGGTCAGATAGTGGTCGGCCAGCCGCGCATAATCCTCCTCGGTCCGGAACAGGTCGGCGGAGAAGTCATAGGCCGCGAGAAAGGAGGTGAAATCGTGCCAGACGAAACAACCGTTCTGGATATAAGGCGAGGTGTCCTTGCCGTATTTCTGCGCTTGGCGGATGACGAGATCGGGCGCCGCTGCCCCTTCGATGTGGCAGTGCAGTTCCGCTTTCAGAGGCATTCAAACATCCCGTCGGTCAGTCCAGGTCTTAAAACCCACCACCTGGAAGCGCGGCTGAACACCGCGCCTTAAACAATAGCGCCCGCATCACCGATCGGCTATGGTCCCGCCGGTTTTATGACGGATCAAAAAAATGTCAGTTGAGAGAGCCACGGCCGCCGGCGGCATGGAAACCTCCTATGGTTTCAAGCGTGTAGGGGAAGGCGAGAAGCAATCCCTGGTCAACGATGTTTTCCACAAGGTCGCTGACCGCTACGACCTGATGAACGATTTGATGTCTGCTGGCCTGCACCGGCTGTGGAAGGATGCCATGGTCGCCTGGCTCAATCCGCCCAAGCGCGCGGGCTGGCGCGTGCTCGACGTTGCCGGCGGTACCGGCGACATCGCCTTTCGCATCGTCGATGCCAGCCATGGCCATGCCCATGCCACCGTGCTCGACATCAATGGCTCGATGCTCGCCGTCGGGCGCGACAGGGCCGATAAGAAGGGATTGTCCGGCAACACCGATTTCGTCGAGGCCAACGCCGAGGAACTGCCCTTCCATGACGCCAGCTTCGACGCCTACACCATCGCGTTCGGCATTCGAAATGTCCC
This sequence comes from Mesorhizobium sp. B2-3-14, assembly GCF_006442175.1. NCBI lineage: Bacteria > Pseudomonadati > Pseudomonadota > Alphaproteobacteria > Hyphomicrobiales > Phyllobacteriaceae > Mesorhizobium > Mesorhizobium sp. B2-3-14. The sequence goes on from NZ_VFVP01000010.1 coordinate 67,333, forward strand.
GCATATCAACGTGGCCCTGGGCGAGGCATTGCGCGTGCTGAAGCCCGGCGGCCGTCTCCTGTGCCTGGAGTTCTCCGAGGTCGAGATGCCGCTCTTCGACAAGGTCTACGAAGCCTGGTCGTTCAATGCCATCCCCAGGATCGGCAAGTTGGTCACCGGGGACGGCGAGCCCTATTCCTATCTGGTCGAATCGATCGCAAAATTCCCCAATCAGCAAAACTTCGCGGCGATGATTTCTCGGGCCGGCTTCGACCGCGTCTCCTTCCGCAATTATTCCGGCGGCATAGCGGCCCTGCATTCGGGCTGGAAGCTTTGAAGCCGTCGCCGATCTTCCTCACGCGACGAGCCTTGCGCCAGTTCGATGAACCGGTAGGGCGGACGCGGCCATGAGCACCGTCAGCGCGGCGTTCCGGCTCGTACGGGCCGGTTGGGTGCTGGTGCGCGAGGGCGTCGTTGCCGCCTTGCCCGGCGAGGAACTATCCGGCCTGCCGAAATTCGGCTGGCGGCTGGCGCGGCTGTTCACCCGCCGTCGCGCGCTCGCCTATCAGCGCAGCGATCGGCTGGCCAAGGCGGTGGTCCGGCTCGGCCCATCCTACGTCAAGCTTGGTCAGTTCCTGGCGACGCGGCCCGATGTCGTCGGCAACGACATGGCGCTCGATCTCGCCATGCTGCAGGACAAGATGCACACCTTCCCGACGGCCGAAGCGGTCGCCGCCATCGAAGCCTCGCTCGGGCGCAAACTCGGCGATCTTTACAAGCAGTTCGGCGACCCGGTCGCCGCGGCTTCCATCGCTCAGGTCCATGCCGCTGAAACCGTCGATGGTGGCGTCGCCAGGAAGGTAGCGGTCAAGGTCATCCGGCCGGGCGTGCGCCGCCGCTTCTTCCAGGACCTCGAAAGCTATTTCCTCGCCGCCCGCTTGCAGGAGAAATACATACCGTCGTCGCGCCGATTGAGGCCGGTCGAGGTGACCGAGACGCTGGCGCAGACCACCAGGATCGAGATGGACCTGCGCCTCGAGGCGGCCGCGCTCTCGGAACTTGGCCAAAGCACCAGGGAAGACCCTGGCTTTCGCGTCCCTTCGGTGGACTGGGAACGCACCGGCCGCGACGTGCTGACCATGGAATGGGTCGACGGCGTCAAGATGAACGACATCGCCGGCCTGCAAAGCGCCGGCCATGACCTGAAGGCAATCGCCACCAACCTCATCCAGTCTTTCCTGCGCCATACGCTGCGCGACGGCTTCTTCCACGCCGACATGCATCCGGGCAATCTGTTCGTCGAGGCGAACGGCACCATCGTCGCCGTCGATCTCGGCATTGCCGGGCGCCTCGGCAAGAAGGAGCGCCGCTTCCTCGCGGAAATCCTCTACGGCTTCATCACACGCGACTATCTGCGCGTCGCCGAAGTCCATTTCGAGGCCGGCTATGTGCCGCGCCAGCACAATGTCTCTGCCTTCGCGCAGGCGATCCGCGCCATCGGCGAGCCGATCCACGGCCAACCCGCCGAAACTATTTCGATGGCTAAGCTTCTGACGCTGCTGTTCGAGGTGACCGAACTCTTCGACATGGCGACACGGCCGGAATTGATCCTGCTGCAGAAGACCATGGTGGTTGTCGAGGGCGTGGCGCGCACGCTCGATCCGGCTTTCAACATGTGGAAGACCGCCGAACCGGTGGTCGGCGGCTGGATAGCCGGGAACCTCGGGCCGCGCGGCCTGCTGGCCGACGCGCGCGACGGCGGCAAGGCGATACTGACGCTGATCCGCCAGGCGCCGGAACTCGCGGCCCGTACGGAACGGCTGTCGCGAGAGATCGACCTGATGGCCGAGCACGGCCTGCGCTTCGATGAGGCGACCGCCCGCGCCATAGGCAAGGCCGAAGCGCGCTACAGCCGTTCCGGCCGTGTCGCATTATGGGTGATCGCGCTGACGCTGGTCTACATTGCCTGGAAGCTTCATTAGGCCTGTGTTCGCGGCAAGCCAGCTGCTTGCGGCAATTTGATTGCATTGCTATCATCGCCATCAAAGTAAGATGAGTAGAGTGCAATCACATGGCCAGCATCACGATCCGCAACCTGGACGATGAGGTCAAGGAGTTGCTGCGCCGTCTGGCGGCGGAAAACGATCGCTCCATGGAAGAACAGGCGCGGGTGATGATCCGGGCCGCCGTCGACGGCCAGGTCGGCCCTGTTGGCCGTCTCGACCAGATCGAGAAAGCCCTTCACGAACTGGCCACTTCGCAAGCCACCCCTACCCCGGCGTCGGCACTAGCAGGCAAGAGCTTGCCGCGAGGCACGCTTTCCAACAAGCGCATCCTGCTTATCATCGGCGGCGGCATCGCCGCTTACAAGGCGCTCGACCTCATCCGTCGGCTGCGCGAGCGCGGCGCGGCGGTGCGCGTCGTCATGACATCGGCGGCGCAGGAGTTCGTCACCACGCTGTCGGTCGGTGCGCTCTCCGCCGACCATGTCTTCACCGACCTGTTCGACCGCAATGACGAGCACGATGTCGGCCACATCAGGCTGTCGCGCGAGGCGGACCTCCTGGTGGTGGCGCCCGCCACTGCCGACCTGATGGCCAAGCTCGCCAATGGCCATGCCAGCGATCTGGCCTCGACCGTGCTCATCGCCACCGACAAGCCGGTGCTGATGGCCCCGGCGATGAACCCCAGGATGTGGTCGCATCCCGCCACCCGCCGCAACCGCGCGAGCTTGGGCAAGGACGGCATCACCTTCGTCGGCCCTGCCAAGGGTGAGATGGCTGAGAGCAATGAGGCCGGCGAAGGCCGCATGGCCGAACCGCTTGAGATCGTCGCCGCGGTCGAGGCGCTACTCGATGCCGGCCCCAGGCCACTGGCGGGGCGCAAGATCATCGTCACGTCGGGCCCGACGCACGAGCCGATCGACCCGGTGCGCTATATCGCGAACCGCTCGTCCGGCAAGCAGGGCCACGCCATCGCCGCGGCATTGGCAAGGCTCGGCGCCGATGTGCGCCTCGTCTCCGGTCCCGTCACCATCGCCGATCCGGCCGGAGTGAAGACCCTCCATGTCGAACGGGCGCAGGAGATGCGCGACGCGGTGGAACAGCTTCTGCCCGCCGACGCCGCGGTGTTCGTCGCCGCCGTTGCCGACTGGCGGACCGAGAATTCAGCCGGTGAGAAGATCAAGAAGGTCGCGGGCGAAGGCCCACCGGTGCTGCGCATGGTCGAGAACCCCGACATCCTGGCGGGTGTCGGCCATCACAAGCAGCGACCAGGCCTGGTCGTCGGCTTTGCCGCCGAGACGCAGGATCTCTTGCGCAACGCCGAGGCCAAGCTCACGAAGAAAGGGGCCGATCTCATCGTCGCCAACGATGTGTCCCACCAAAGCGGCATCGGTCCTTCAGGCGTGATGGGCGGTGATCGCAACCGGGTGCGGGTCGTGTCGAAAGCCGGCGTCGAGGAATGGCCTGAAATGACCAAGGACGAGGTAGCGGCACGGCTTGCCGCGCTCATCGCCGAGCGATTGAAAACCATCGTCGTCTGACAAGTGTCGGCGGAAGCGTTTGCCGCCAACACCCTGTCGCTTGCGGTGAGCCAAGCCGTCAGTTGGCCAAAAGCTCCGCCGTGCGAGCAAGCGCACCGCCGAAGCCATTGAGCGGAATGGAAAAGCTTACGACTTGCCCCGTATCGGCCGCGAACGCATCGATCTTGAGTGTGGTGCCGTTCTTGAGCAGCGGCGTGACATTGGCATCGAACGCCACCGGCACCAGGCAGCCGACCACCTGGCAGGTGCTGAACGGCAGGCTGCCGTCGAGCTTCTGATCGTCGATGGTCAGCGCGACACCCTTGGCAAGCGCCAGACCGAAAGGCAGGGCAAGCGTTCCGGTCGCATCCTCGCCGGTCTTGCTCGACAGCTCGATCGCCAAAAGCCGTTGGTTGCTTTGCTTGTTGAACTGCTGGTGCGACAGGCTGCAGACCTTGTTCGTGCCCGATATCTGGCAATTGACCGTCCAGTCGCCATGGGTTTCGGACAAGGCCGAAGCACCACCCGGCAGTTGCGGCACGTCAGCTGCGGCGGGCGTTGCCGCCACCTTGTCGCCCTTGGTTTGCGCCGCCATGGCCGGCAGGCCTGCGATGCAGGCAGCACCCAGCACTGCTGCAAAATACGCGTATTTCCTCATCAAGATCTCTCCCGCCCGGCTCCGCCTCAAGCCAGCCTAGAAACTGACCTTGAGAGACGCGCTGACTGCATTCTGTTTGACCGTTTCCCCGAAGGCGCCATTATATCTGACGGACATGACGACGCCATCGACGCAATTCAGCTCGAGGCCGGCGCCGACCCGATAGAGCGGCGAATCGATCGCCTCCGTCAAGTGCAATGCGGGGGGTGCCAGCAGATTCTCCGCCGCGCCGAAGCGGCCTTCGATCTCCCACTCCTTGGTGGAAAAAAGTTGAAACCTGCAACCGACCCTTCTTCCTTGCCGGAAACACGCAGCCTGCGCGGGTGGCAGCCCTTGAGCGGGCGCGGTGTGAGGGTGATCGGCATTCTCGCATGGCATCGTCGGGCAAAAGCCCTATATATCTGGTGTGATGAGATTTTTTTGCAGGAATAGATGGATGTGTGCGCGTCGTTCATCGATGATATCAACATTGGTGGTGCTGGCTGGAGCGGTTTGCGCCGGCTTTGCGATGCCCGCTTCCGCGCAGGTGCTCAATCCCACGGTCAGAAACAACACAGTCATCCAGCAGAACGATCTGCAGGCGTTGCAAAACCGGGTTCAGCGGCAGCAGTTTCAGCAGCAGCAACAGCAGTATCGTGCCCAGGATCGCATCATCGTCCAGCAACCGCCGCCGGTCGTGCCGCAGGTTAGGCCGAGCTGCCAGACGCAGATAATCGGCAACACCGCCGTGAGCACCTGCCGCTGACGAACGGCAGCTTCTTTTATTTAGCCGACTTACATGATAGGGCACTTCAGGTGCCCCTGCGGCAGTTTGGATTTTGCAAAGGCGTCGCAGCACGCTAAGGGGCATTGCAGCGACTGGATTATCGAGATGGCAGCCACCAAGAAAAAGACCGTACGCCAAGCCAAGAAAGGCGAAAGGATCCGCCAGGTGGCGGCGATCCCCTTCCGGCTGAATGCGCATGGCGGCATCGAGGTGATGCTGGTCACATCGAGAACCACGAGACGCTTCATCGTGCCCAAGGGATGGCCGATGAAAGGCAAGAGCGGGCGCAAGGCAGCCACCATCGAGGCACTGGAGGAAGCCGGCGTGCTCGGCAAGACGCTGAAGCAGCCGGCGGGCACCTATTCCTACTGGAAACGTTTGGCCAACCGCTTTGTCCGCGTCGACGTCGTCGTGTTTCTGCTGGAAGTGACGGAAGAGCTTGCCGATTGGCAGGAAGCCAAGCGGCGGCAGCGGGCCTGGCTGGCGCCGGCCGACGCCGCGATGCTCATCGATGAGCCCGATCTCTCGACGCTGGTGAACACCTTGAAGTTTCCCGGACCCGCGCCGCTCGAGCAGGCATAAGCCTCAATTGTCCGCGCCCTCATCTTCAGGAAGCGGCCGTGCCGGCGGGCCGCTATAGGCCCACAGCCATTCGCGCGGCAGCGGCCCCTTGTTGCGCTCGGACTGCTGAGATTGCTCCCAGGCATGCGCCAGGATGCCGACGGAACGCGACAGCACGAAGAGTCCGCGCGTCAGCGGCGGCGGAAAGCCGAGTTCGCCATAGATGACGGCGGTGGCGCCATCGATGTTGAGCGGGATTTTTTTGCCCTTGCGCCGCGCGACGTCGGCCTCGATCGCCTCGGCAATGTCGGCAAAGCGGCCGTTGACCACGCCACGCGCGGCAAAATCTCTGACCAGTTCCAGCAGGCGCGGCGCGCGCGGATCGACAGGATGGAAGCGATGGCCAAGCCCCGGCACATAGCCCTTCTCCTGCCCGAAGAACCGGTCGAGACGTGTCGAAACCGCTTCATTGAGGCCCATGCCGCCATCAAGCGCCACGGCAATATCGCCATAGAAGGAAAGCGCCTGCTCGCCGGCGCCACCATGCACGTCGCCCAGCACGTTGATGGCCGAGGCCATGGCGCTGTTGATGCCGACGCCACAGGTGGCCGCCATGCGGGCGATGGCGATCGACGGCGCCTGTGGCCCGTGGTCGACGGCCGCCCCCAAGGCAATGCCGAGCAGTGCCGCCTCGTCTTCGCTGGGCAATTCGCCACGCAGCATCAGCCAGATGACAGCCGGGAAGCTGACGCGGCCGATCAGGTCCTGGATCTCGTAGCCGCGCAGCCGGATCACACCGGGGCTCATCTCGATGATGCCGGTCTGCCACCATTCCTCGCCGCGCGCGCGGCCTGTTTTCTTCTCCACGCCGCTCATGTCAGGGCCTTTGCCTTGGCGCGCGGCGGCAGGCCGGCGAACACCTCGTCAATGTGCTCGCCCAGCACAGGCGGCGGCCGCGTCGGCAACGGTGCCGTACCGTCTACCATGAACCCGCCGCGCAGGACGGTCAGCGGCCCATCCATGCCAGCCACATCCTCGAAACGAGCCGTCACCTGGCGTTCGAGCACTTGTGGTTCGGTCAGCACTTGCGGGATCGTCAGTACCCGGCCCGCCGGCACGCCGGCTCGGTTGAGCGTCTCTTCCCAAATTGCCGCCGGATCGCTTGCCAGAGCATCCTCGATCTCGACCTTGAGCGCGGCACGGTTCTGCTTGCGGGTCTCGCGCTCGGCAAAGCGCGGGTCCGACGCCAGTTCCGGCCGTCCGATCAGCCGGCACAGCGTCACGAACTGCTCCTGCTTGTTGGCGGCGATGTTGATGAGCCCGTCGCTGGTGCGGAAGGCGCCGGAGGGAGCCGCCGTCATGTTCTCATTGCCCATCGGCTTGGGATCGACCCCTGCCGTCAGGTAATTGGAAACAGGCCAGCCAAGCGCGGAAAGCGTGCATTCGAGCATCGACACGTCGAGGAACGCGCCCTCGCCCGATGTCTTCTGCCTGACCAGCGCCGCGGCGATCGAGAACGCGCCGACCAAGCCTCCCAGCGTATCGGCGACGGGATAGCCGACGCGCAGCGGCGCGGTTTCCGGCGTGCCGGTTATGCTCATGATCCCGGAAAGACCCTGGATGATCTGGTCATAGGCCGGGTTGTCGCGCATCGGCCCGCTCTGCCCGAAACCCGATATCGCGCAATAGACGAGGCCTGGGCGGACCACCCTCAGCATCTCGTAGTCAAGCCCGAGGCGTTTCATCACGCCGGGCCGAAAATTCTCCACCAGCGCATCGGCGCTGGCGACCAGGTCGAGGAAGCGCCCGCGATCCGTGTCCTTCTTGAGGTCGAGCATGACCGATCGTTTGCCGGCGTTCTGGGCCAGAAAGGATGCGCCCATGCCGGCATTGTTGAGCTTTGGAGAGCCGCCGAGCTGGCGCGCCAGATCGCCGCCTTGCGGCCCCTCGACCTTGATCACGTCGGCTCCCAGCAAGGCCAGCTGATAGGCACAGTACGGCCCGGCGAGCACATTGGTCAGGTCGAGGACGCGGATACCGGAAAGCAGGTCTGTCATATCTTTTCAGATCGCTCAGGCATCGCCCGGCACATGTTCGGGACCGCGCCGCCGCCGGTTTTCGATGAAGGCCCAGACATGCGGCCCGACCAGGCCGATGAAGGCGAGCGTCAGCAGGGTCAGCGACAACGGATGCTTGTAGAACACCGACCAGTCGCCGTTCGAGATGGTCATCGCCCGGCGGAACTGGGTTTCGGCAAGCGGTCCCAGGATCATGCCGATGATGACGGGCGCGGTCGGGAAATCGAACCGCCGCATCAGGAAGCCCGCGGCGCCCAGGAGATAGAGGATGACGAGATCGATCGGGGACTGCGAGATGCCATAGGTGCCGACAGTGGCGAACACCAGGATCCCGGCATAAAGCTGCGGCGCCGGGATCTTCAGCAGCCGCACCCACAGACCGATCAGCGGCAGGTTGAGGATGACCAGGATGACATTGGCGATGAATAGGCTGGCGATCAGGCCCCAGACAAGGTCGGCCTGTGTCGTCAGGAGCAGCGGTCCCGGATTGATGCCGTAGCTCTGGAAGGCCGAGAGCATGATCGCCGCCGTCGCCGAGGTCGGCAGTCCAAGCGTCAGCATCGGCACCAGCACGCCGGCGGCGGACGCGTTGTTGGCGGCTTCCGGCCCTGCAACGCCTTCGATGGCGCCGACCGTACCGAACTCCTGCTTGTGCTTCGACAGTTTCTTTTCGATGGCATAGGACAGAAAGGTCGGGATCTCGGCGCCGCCGGCCGGCATGGCGCCGATCGGGAAGCCGATCGCCGCTCCCCGCAGCCAGGCCTTCCACGAACGCCCCCATTCGGCCGCCGTCATGTAGAGCGAGCCTTTCAGCGGCACGATCTCGTCTTTGCCGGCATAGCGGCGCGAGGCCATGTAGAGCGTCTCGCCAACCGCGAACAGGCCGACGGCGGCGATGATGACGTCGACGCCGTCGAGCAACTCGGTCATGCCGAAGGTGAAGCGCGGCTGGCCCGTCTGCAGATCGACGCCGATCATCCCGATTACAAAGCCGGCAAACAGGCTGGTCAAGCCTCGCACCGACGACGACCCAAGCACCGCCGAAACAGTGATGAATGCCAGCACCATCAGCGAGAAATACTCCGCCGGGCCGAAGGCCAGCGCGAACTTGACCACTATAGGCGCCAGAAAGGCGACGCCCAGCGTGCCGAGTGTGCCGGCGACGAACGAGCCGATCGCCGAGGTGGCGAGTGCTGCGCCGCCGCGGCCGGAGCGGGCCATCTTGTTGCCTTCCAGCGCCGTCACGATGGTCGCGCTCTCGCCGGGCGTGTTGAGAAGGATCGACGTCGTCGAGCCGCCATACATGGCGCCGTAATAGATACCGGCGAACAGGATGAAGGACGCCTCCGGCGCCACCTGATAGGTGATCGGCAAGAGCAGCGCGATGGTCAGTGCTGGCCCAAGGCCAGGCAGCACGCCGATGGCGGTGCCAAGCGTCGTCCCGAGCAGGCACCACAAAAGATTGGTCGGGCTGAAAGCGACCGCGAAACCGTGTGCGAGATGGCCGAGCGTATCCATGGCGTCAGCCTCCCAGCGTGCTGGTGAACGCGTCGATCACCATGTTCAGCTGGTTCTCGACGACACCAGCGCCGATGTTGACGCCGAGCGCCTTGGCAAAGCCGAAATAAGCAGCCAGCGCCAGCACCAGGCCGGTGAGCACATCGCGCAGCGTATGCCTGCTGCCGAAGCCGTAGCAGACGAGAACGAACATGATGACCGACGCGGCGGTGAAACCGAGCGGCTGGATGAGCACAAGATTGGCCAGCAGACCGATGACGACGAAGCCCATCGCCTTCCAGTCGGTCGGCGTTTCCTTTTCCTCCTCCGGCTGCCAGCCGCCGCGAAGCGCGGCGAGGATGAGCAGCAGGGAAAGCACAATCAGGCCGACCATGGTCAGATAGGGAAAGACGGTCGGACCAACCTTGGAATAGAGCGGCGAGACCGGGATCGCCAGCGTCTGCCAGGCGACGGCCCCGGCGCAGGCCAGGAGGCCGACGCCGATCAACAATTCCGGTACGGCAAGTCGCGGCGGCACTGCCTGCTGGTCGGTGGTGCTCATGAATGTCCTCCCCGCTATGGATGGCCACGATCTGGTGGCCAAAACAGCCGCCTCCAGCAGCCGGCTTCGTCGTACCTTCACGCTGCATGGCCGCATGCGATCGATGCGTCGAGAAAAGGAGGAGGCGGCACGAGCCGCCCCCTTGGGGAAATCAGGCGAGACCGAGATCCTTGAGGATGGCCTCGATGCGAGCCGAATCCTCAGTGACGAATTTGGCATAGTCGTCGCCGGTGAGCAGGATGGACGTCCAGTTGCGGTTCTTGCATTCGGTCGCCCATGCATCGCTCTTGGCCATGGCTTCGACCAGCGTGATCATGGCCGCCTTGTCGGCGTCGGAAATGCCGGGCGGCGCGAAGACGCCGCGCCAGTTGAACAGTTCCACATCGATACCGGCTTCCTTGAGCGTCGGCGCGTCGATGCCGTCCTGGCGCTTGTCGGCCGAAATGGCGAGCAGCCTGAGCGCGCCCGCCTTGACTTGCTCGGAGAACTCGCCGAAGCCGGAAATGCCGGCCGCCACCTGGTTGCCGAGCAATGCCGACAGAGCTTCGCCGCCGCCCGCGAACGGTACATAGGAGAGGCTGGGAGCCGGAACGCCGACCGTCTTGGCGATCAGGCCGAACAGGATGTGGTCGGAGCCACCGGCCGAGCCGCCCGCGACAGGAACCTTCGTCGGATCGGCCTTCAGTGCCGCGACGAAATCGGCGGCCGTCTTGAACGGCGAGTCCGCCGGCACCACCAGCGCCTCGAACTCTCCGGTGAGACGGGCGATGGGCGTGACTTGGGTCAGGTTGTTGGCCGCCTTGTTGGCGATGATGGCGCCCACCATGACCATGCCCGCGACCATGAGCGCATTGCCTTTGCCGCTCCACTGATTGATGAACTGCGGCAACCCTACCGTTCCGCCGGCACCACCGACATTGGTGATCTGCGAGCCGGAGATGAGCTTCTCGCCGCGCAGCACCTGATCCATCGTGCGCGCCGTCTGGTCCCAGCCGCCGCCGGGCGCCGCCGGCACGAAGATCTGGACTTGAGGCGCACCTTCGGCGAAGGCGGGTGAGAAATGCGATGCCACCAGCCCGGCCGCGCCAGCCGCCGCCGTACTCATCAAAAATCTGCGTCTGTTCAGCATGGGATTCCTCCAGATCACGACACCTCCTCCGGTGCCTGCCAAAACGCGCCTGTTCACAGACCCGTGATCAAGTTCAAGCAGATTTTACCTTGTTCCGTCAACAGGAACGACATTCTACTGGACAGAACGGTCCGGTGGCGCGACAGAGTGGTTCCGCTCGGGCTTCACCGAATTGGGAACCGCAATGGACTTACCAGGCAACTCGGCTGATGCGGAAATCCGGCGTACCTCCGTCGAAGGTGTTGCGGCACTCGACCGGGCGATCGCCATCCTGGATGCCTTCAGCACGGCCGACCGCTCGCTAAGTCTTGCTGAAATCGCGATGCGCACCGGTCTTTACAAAAGCACGATCCTGCGGCTCGCCAATTCGCTGTTGCGCGGGCAACTGCTCGAGCGCCTGGACGATGGGCGCTATCGCGTCGGACCCGCCGCCTTTCGGCTGGGCGCGCTTTACCAGCGTTCGGTGGTGGCGGTGGACATCCTGTTGCCGATCATGCGCGATCTCTCCGAACGAAGTTGGGAGAGTGTTGCCTTCTACGTCCGCTCGGGAGACGTGCGCACCTGTCTTTACCGGGTCGAATCCAAGCATCCGATCCGCTACACGATACGCGAAGGCGACGTATTGCCTCTGCTGGCTGGTTCGGGCGGGCGCGTGCTGGCGGCGTTTTCGGGACAGCAGGGCGAACCCTACGAAACCATCCGCAAAACGTGCAATTGTCTCGCTGTGGGTGACCGCGACCCCGAAACGGCAGGCGTCTCGGCGCCGGTTTTCGGGCCGGGACACGCGCTGCTTGGCGCCTTGACGCTGGCTGGTCCAAGCACGCGCGTCGACGCTGCCTTCCTTGAGCGCATGAAGCGCCCGCTGCTCGAGGCGGCGGCCCGCGCCACTCGCGCCTTCGGCGAGGATGCCTCCATGCTGGAGCAGGCGAGCCTCGCGACGGCGGCTTTGCCCTAGCTCCCGCGGTGATGGCGTCGGAAAGGCCTCCAACCTCCGTTCGCCGCCCATGTAGGGAAGCTGCCCCCAAGGCCGGCTGCGGCAGGTCAAGGTGTGCAGCGGTTTTCCGTCCGGATTGCGCGTTTGTAGCGCCTGGCCGGGTGATTGTCGGCGCCCTCGCCTCGCCTGACACCCCTCAGGGCAGCCGCTCCAGCAGCATGGTCGGCGCATCATGATAGAGGGTCTGCGTCAGCTCGATATAGCCGCACTTCCTGGCGACGTTCAGCGAAGCCGAATTTTCGGGATCGATGATGCAGACGGTTCTGGCACCTCCGAACGTCTCGTCGCCCCAGCCATGCACGCGGCTGACGATCTCCGTGGCAAGACCGGCGCCGTGCGCGGCCGGTGCGAGCGCCCACCCCGCCTCGGGAATGCCTTCGATCGACGGCTCCATGTCGCGCTTCAGATCGTGGAACCCGGCCTCACCGATGAAACGGCCGGTCGCTTTCTCCTCGATGGCCCAGAAGCCGTAGCCAAGCAGCGACCACAGGCCGGCATGGCGCAGGAAGCGCATCCAGCTTTCCTCACGCGTGCGCGGCTTGCCGCCGATGAAACGGGTGACGACGGGGTCGGCCCACATGGCGGTATAGGCGTCGAAATCCTTCAGTTGGTGCGCCCTTAGAATGGTTCGCTGGGTCTCGATGACCGGAACACCGTGCGGATTTTTCATGACGATATGCCTCGCTGATCCTCAGCGCTTAGCAAATCGCTGGTGCGGGGCAAGGGCCAGGGGGATACGCGCCATCATCCAGGGAAGGCCTAGTAATCGAAGCAGAACTTCAGCCGTGCCAAACCATATTCATGTAGACACCGCCACACTGCAATTCATCCAGCATCTGGTCGAGCCGCTTTCGCCTGGTGTCCGGACGCTTGGCGCGGCCGATCCAGCCGAGATAGTCGTTCTTCTGATAGTCCGGCCGAGCCTGATCCCGGTGTTCGCGGCGGCGATGGCGCGCGGCTACGGCGCCTGATCTTCGGCGGCGACAGTTTCAAGCGGGGCGATCGGCACCAGGGGCGCCGGAATGCTGGTCGTCTTCACCTCTGCCTTGCAAATATCGGCAATGACGCAGGCCGGGCAATCCGGCTTGCGCGCCTTGCAGACATAGCGTCCGTGCAGGATCAGCCAGTGATGCGCATGGCGCATATATTCGTCCGGGATGATCTTCAACAACCCCTGCTCTACCTGTTCCGGCGTCTTGCCGGGCGCCAGGCCAAGCCGGTTGCCGATGCGCAAGATATGCGTGTCGACCGCCATCGTATGCTGGCCGAAGGCCATGTTGAGCACGACATTGGCGGTCTTGCGCCCGACACCGGGCAAATTGACCAGTTCATCGCGGTCATCCGGCACCTCGCCGCCATGGTCGCGGATCAGCGCCTGCGATAGGGCGATGACGTTCTTGGCCTTGTTGCGCCAGAGACCGATGGTCCTGATATGGTCGCCGAACTTGGTTTCACCGAGCGCCAGCATCTTTTGCGGCGTGTCCGCAACCTTGAACAGAGCCCGCGTTGCCTTGTTGACACCGGCATCGGTCGCTTGCGCCGAAAGCACCACCGCCACCAGCAGCGTGAAGGCATTGACGTGTTCGAGTTCGCCCCTCGGCTCCGGCCGCTGCACCGAAAAACGCCGGAAAATCTCATGCACTTCAGCCGGGCTGTAGCGGGACGAGCGCCGCGCCGGCCGAGGGCGCGGCTTGGCATTGGAGCCATCACGGCGTCCGGCCGGCAGCTCTTTTTCGGGCATGGAAGACTCATTGGACTTGGGACGCGCCATTTCCCTCCTATAATAGTCTGTCATGAGTGACACAAACGCCTCGTTTCAGGCTGACGAGCCCTTCTTTCATGCGTTGCTGACCCCGCACCGGTCGCTGGGCAGGACGGGCTTCCTGATCCTGATGGGCGCACTGATGTTCGGCTGGTTGGTGACGGGTGCGTTTTTCCTGTCGCGCGGTGCCTGGCCGGTGTTCGGCTTCTTCGGCCTCGACGTGGTGGCCGTCTACATCGCCTTCCGCGTCAATTACCGGGCTGCACGCGCCCGCGAGGAAGTGTCGGTCTCGCGCACCAGCCTCGACATTCGCAAGACGGCCCCCTCGGGAAAGTCGGAAGCGCATCGCTTCAATCCGTTCTGGGTACGGTTTTCGATCGCCCGGCACGCCGAGATCGGCATCACCAAAATGACCGTGGAAGCACAAGGCCAGAACGTGCCGATCGGCGGCTTCCTCGACCCCGATTCGCGCGAGAGCTTCGCCACCGCCTTCTCGCGCGCGCTGGCGACCGCCAAGGCGCGCTAAAAGCAATTCCAGGAAATTTCCGTTGGGAAAGCCTTGCCGTAGAGTGTCATGAGCAAGCTCTCTTTTGCCCCTGTCAGATGGACTTTTTCGCCAGCCATCAGCGGCTCCCTGGCTCGAATCCCGAGTCTATCTGGGCAAGTGCTGCAAGAAGGCAGGTTTCGGGTGGCGATCGGCGCCCCGAGGGGCGATATTCCAGCCCAAGGAGACAGTCCATGAGCACACACACGGCAGTCCTCAAGAAGGACATCACGCCTGAGGGCAGCGACTACGAAATCGTACGCCGCGCCATCGAAAAGATCAGTCTCGACTATCGCGACCAGCCATCGCTGGAAGAACTGGCCGAGGAGGTCGGCGAGACGCCGACCGGCTTGCAAAAACTCTTCACCCGCTGGGCCGGCCTGTCGCCCAAGGCTTTCCTGCAGGCGGTGACGCTGGATCATGCGCGCAGGCTGCTCGATTCCGGCATGCCTCTGCTCGAAACCTCCTTCGAACTGGGCATGTCCGGCCCCGGCCGGCTGCACGACCTGTTCGTCACCCATGAGGCGATGTCACCGGGCGACTACAAGACGCGCGGCGCCGGCCTCACCATCCGCTACGGCTATCACACCTCCCCGTTCGGCACTGCCCTGATCATGGCCACCGACCGCGGGCTTGCCGGCCTCGCCTTCTGCGACGCAGGCGAGGAACGCACCGCTTTTGCCGATATGTCAGGCCGCTGGCCGAACGCGCTCTATGTCGAGGACAGGGAAGCGACGGGGCCCTATGCCGCGCGCATCTTCGAGCCGACGCTGTGGCGCGCCGATCAGCCGCTTCATGTCGTCATGATCGGGACCGACTTCCAAGTCCGCGTCTGGGAGGCGCTGCTCCAGATTCCGATGGGCAAGGCCCGTACCTATTCCTCGATCGCGGCCAGCATCGGTGCGCCGAGCGCCAGCCGCGCGGTCGGCGCCGCCAACGGCGCCAACCCGCTCTCCTTCGTGGTGCCTTGCCACCGCGCCATCGGCAAATCAGGCGATCTCACCGGCTATCACTGGGGCCTGACCCGCAAGCGCGCCATCCTCGGCTGGGAGGCGGGGCAGATTTCGTCGTGAAATGTCGATTTTTGCTTTCTGCCACAGAAAATATATGAGTATTTGGAAATACGCAGTATTATTGCGCTTGATTTTGGAACTTCTGGATACAACCGTGGACAACCGCCGGTTTCTTCACGAGCGTTATTTCGATATCTTATTTAAGTTTACGCTAAATTAACCACGATAAAGCGATGATGACCCATATTAATTCGGGCGATCCGACTTAATAGGAGAATCTCGATGAAGTTGTTCCGCACCGTGTTTGGTGCAGCCTTGCTGGTCACGTGCCTGGACCACGCGGCGATGGCCACAACGCAGAATGTCATCTTCAATGGCACGGTCACCGCGACCTGTACGCTTGTCGTCGGCACCAACGGCACCATGACGGTGAGCGCCGACCTTCAGTCGCTGAGCTCCCACAACAGCGGCGGTTCGGCTGGAACAGTCACGCTCACCACCACCGGAGGTGTTTCACTTAGCGTCGATCCGGTGACCCTCACCACCGTGCCCGCCGCCGACAGCACCGCCACCACCTGGACACCGACCTATTCGGCCAGCGGCGCCCACACGACCGCTGAAACGGGGGCCGCCACCGCCCTCGCTGTCCCCGGCGCCGACCTTGTCTCGGTCCATCTCGCTGGCACCAAGGGCGGCAGCAACCGCTTCGCCACCGGAAACTATCAGGCAACGGTAACACTGCGCTGCGAATAGCCGTCGCGAAGGAGGGGTCCTTGAAACATGCACGAATCCTGGCGGCGGCGCTGGCCGTCGGCCTGCCGGCCCTTGCCGCCAACGCCCAGTCGATGTCGCCGATGCGGGGTGAGGTCAACAGTTTCACCGACGCCTTCGCGATCCGCGTGTTTCCCGCCAATCCCTACGGCCAGAAGATCAAGGTCGAAATCCACGTCTACGATCAGAATTTTCAGCCAGTGGATGCCAAGATCTCTCCGAGCGTTTTCCAACTGGGCTCGCAGGCTTCCCGTCCTGTCCTTGTGGTCGTGCCCTTCGGCGGCGCTGCCGAGCGTAAAGTGCGTATCTGTACCGAGAGCATCCCCTTTCCCAATCAACAGACGCAGATAAGGGCACAGATATGCGGAAAGTTTTTTGGGCACCGCAAGTCCTGACAGTCGCGTTTGCGGCAACCTGGGCAGGGATCTCGCCGGTTCTGGCCGAGGATGTCTACAACCTCAATCAGAATGAGAGCGGCTTCAACCTGCCCGGCGTGACCTTGCCGCAAGGGCAGGATGAGGTCCACGCTTCCGACGGAACCACCTGCCGCTCCGCCGTATCGGGCACCGGTGCCTATCTCGATCTTGGCGTTATCAGAGGCAACAATCAGGCGAACAACGACATCGCCACCTACGGCCGCGTGGTGATTCCGATCGGGCGTACGCCGAAGCGCGTCGACTGCAGCCGCCTCTACGAGCTTGAGGTCGAGCGCCTGCAGCTGGAGCTGAAGCTCCTCAAGATGGGCCTGGGCGGTGACGGGCCGACTGCGAGCGTGGCCGCCAGCGCACCTACGCCCGTGGCCACGTCACCCGGATGGGCCAACGAAGGCTGGAGCATCAGGACCGGAAGCGGCGATGGCAAGAAAAAGAAGAAGAAATAGCCGCGCGCTGCTCGCGATGGCCGCGCTCGCCGGCTGCTGCCTTCCGGCGCAGGCCGCGATCATCGGCACCTGCACCATCATGGTCGGGGCATCGGGCACGATGACCGCCAATCCGGCCATCGGCATACTGGGCTCCAAGCAGGCAGGCGGATCAAGCGCCAGCGCCACCGTGGTGGCAAGTTCCCTGCTGTGCTCGCTGCTCAACTTGCTGGACTGCTATTCGGTTTCAGCGCCGGCGCCTGCCGCATTCTCTTCCGCGCCGAGCGGCGGCGGCACCAACGTGACCTTCGCCTCGGTCTTCCGCCTCGATGGCTCGGGGGTCGACAACAATGGGGGCGTGCCGCAAAGGGTCGCCAATGGCACCCACGCCATGCAGATCGACCTCACCGCCACCAAGTCGAGCGGTATCTTTCCCGCCGGCAACTATCAGGGCATCGTCACTGTGCTTTGTGAATGACGCGGCAAATCACGCTGGACCATTCGCGTGGTCTGGCATCGAACGGCTTGGCAGGATAGCTTCCGCGCATCAGCAGGAGGCATTTCTTGATTATCGTAGTCGGTTCGATCAACCTCGACCTTATCGCTAATGTCGACCGCTTGCCGAGCCCCGGTGAGACGGTGAGCGGTTCCAGCTTCACGACGGCCCCCGGCGGCAAGGGCGCCAACCAGGCACTCGCCGCCGCGCGTGCCGGCGCTCAGGTGCGCATGGTCGGCGCCGTTGGCAAGGACAATTTCGCCCCCGAGGCACTGGCTTTGCTGCGCGAGGCCAAGGTCGACCTGTCGGGCGTGGGAGAGACCTTTGCCTCGACCGGCACGGCGCTGATCATGGTCGGCGATGACGGCGAAAACATTATCGCCGTGGTGCCCGGCGCCAACGCTTCCGTGGTGCCCGGCGACCTCTCCAAGGCTTTTCTGACAAAGGGCGACGTCGTGCTGCTGCAGCACGAAATTCCGCTCGCGACGGTCGATGCGGCCCTCGACCAGGCAAGGGTGGCCGGCGCGATCACTGTCCTCAACACGGCCCCTTTCCATGGCGGGGCAGCCGCCTTCCTCGGCAAGGCCGACTATGCGGTCGCGAACGAAACCGAATTCGACCTCTATGGCGAAGCCCTTGCCCTGAAAGGCCGCGATCGTGCAGCGCGCATGCGCGACTATGCCAGCAAGACTGGACGCATCATCGTCGTCACGCTCGGTGGCGACGGCGTGATGGCGGCAACGCCAAGCGAATTCCTGACCGTCCCTGCTTTGCAGATCACGCCGGTCGACACGGTCGGGGCCGGCGACACTTTCTGCGGCTATTTCGCCGCCGGCCTGTCGTCGGGCCTCACGCTCGAACAGGCATTGGCGCGTGCCGGCGCCGCCGGCTCGCTGGCTTGCCTTAAGCCCGGCGCCCAACCGGCGATCCCACTGGCCAAGGATGTCGACCAGGCGCTGCAAGAGGCCGGTTGAAATGATGCGTCCCCGCACGAAGCATGCCGTACCGGCGGCCGGCGACATCTGCCGCCTGTCGGCTGTCGAACTTGCCGGTGCGATCCGCCGGAAGAAGCTCTCCGTGCGCGAGGTGGTGACGGCGTTCCTCGATCGCATCGATGCGGTCAACCCGCTGGTCAACGCCATCGTCTCGTTGCGCGACCGTGCCGACATACTGCGCGAGGCCGATGCCGCCGATATCAGCCGGACCGATGACACCGGCGCGCTCTTTGGCCTACCCATCGCCATCAAGGACCTTGCCTCGACCACCGGCCTCAGGACCTCGTTCGGCTCGCCGATCTTCGCCGATTTCGTGCCGCGGGAAGACGATTTCTTCGTCGAACGCATCCGCGACGCCGGCGCCATCATCATCGGCAAGACCAACGTTCCCGAATTCGGGCTCGGCTCCAACACCTACAACAATGTTTTCGGGCCGACGCTGAACGCTTTCGATCCGGCGCTGACCGCCGGCGGCTCGAGCGGCGGAGCGGCGGTGGCGCTGGCGTTGGACATGGTGCCCATCGCCGATGGCAGCGACTTCGGCGGCTCGCTGCGCAACCCGGCGGCCTGGAACAATGTCTACGGTTTCCGGCCGTCACAGGGGCTCGTGCCCAGCGGTCCCGACTTCGAGGTCTTCCACGCGCAGATGGGCGTCGAGGGGCCGATGGGCCGCAACGTCGCCGACATGGCGCTGTTGCTCGACGTGCAGGCTGGCTACCATCCGCAGGCGCCCCTCTCCTACGAGAAGCAAGGCTCCTTCCTCGAAGGCCTGGCGACGGCGGCGACCGGTGGCCGTATCGCCTGGCTCGGCGATCTCGGCGGCCATCTGCCGATCGAACCCGGCATCCTCGACTTATGCGAGGCAGCACTCGCACGGTTCACGGATGTATCTTTCCTGACCGAGCCCGTGCGACCGGATTTCGATTTCGAGGCACTCTGGCAGGCCTTCGTGACGCTGCGCCAGGCCAGCAGCGGCTGCGCCCTAAAAGTACACTATGACGATCCCGCCAGGCGTGGCCTGCTGAAGCCGGAAGCCGTATGGGAAGTGGAAAACGCGATGCGGCTGACGGCGCCGCAGATACGCGCGGCCTCGGTCGTCCGAACCTCCTGGTACCGCACGCTGCTGTCGATCTTCGACCGCTTCGACCTCATCGCGCTGCCGACCGCGCAGGTCTTTCCGTTCGATGTCGGCACCCATTGGCCGCGCGAGGTCGCGGGACGGACGATGGACAGCTATCATCGCTGGATGCAGGTTTCGGCCTTCGCCACCCTGGGCGGTTGCCCGGCGGTCAATGTTCCCGTCGGCTTCGACGACAGGGGCCGGCCGATGGGCATGCAGCTGGTCGGCAAGCCACGCGGCGACCTCGCCGTGCTGAAGGCCGCGGCTGCCTATGAGACGACGCTGCCCTGGCCCGCGGGGGCTTGAGCCAGACGCGGCGCGCGCCGGCTTGCGTCGTCTTCGCCGCCATGCATTGATTGTCGCCTGACAGGCCGCGATAGCGGCATTGCGAGGAAAAATCATGTCGCTGGAACTCTACGCCGCCTATGTCCTTGCCTGCATCGTCATCATACTGGTGCCGGGACCGACGGTGACGCTGATCATCGCCAACAGCATCCGCCACGGCACTCGCGCCGGTCTCGCCAATGTCGCCGGCACGCAAGCCGGCCTAGCAGTCATGATCGTCATCGTCGGCATCGGCCTCAACACGCTGATTTCGGGCATGGGCCACTGGTTCGAGTGGGTCAGGCTGATCGGCGCGGCCTACCTGATCTGGATGGGCGTGCAGATGTTCCGCTCGAAGGGCACGCTGAACGCCGACGGAACCGCCCGCAAACCACGCGGCGGCTTCTTCCTGCAGGGCTTGGCCGTGGCGCTGAGCAATCCAAAGACGCTGATCTTCTTCGGCGCCTTCTTTCCGCAGTTCATCTCTCCCGCCGGCAACTACGCACTGCAGATCGTCATCATGGGCCTGACCGCCATGATCTTCGCCGCCATGTCGGACTCGACCTATGCGCTCGCCGCCGGCCGCGCCGGGCGCATGCTGTCGGCCAGCCGCATCAAGCTCCTGTCGCGGATCAGCGGCAGCTTCATGGTCGGCGGCGGCCTGTGGCTGGCGTTTTCGAAGGCAAAGTAACGGCGAAAGCGCCTTCTCCATAAATTTTTGCGGAGACATATTGAAGAATTGTACGCTGCTGCACAACTCTTCACTATGCGCAAATCAAACGTTTCCTTTCGGGATCGCTTGCTTATTTGGCAATACGAGTACAGCGACGCAGTGATCGGCACCGCTTTCTTTTGCGCCTTTGCGCTGATGAAATCCATTGCGATTGTAGGGCTCCAGGCCAATCCGGTCGTCACCACTCAACGCGTGATGGCCGTGGTCGAATACATCAGAGTGAAACCTGTCAGCCCGTATGCCATGGTGGGTCACAATCTATACTACACCTACGACGTGCGCCTTGATGACGGCAACACGCGGATTTCGATCGACGACGACGTCGAGCGACCGCATCTTGTTGGCTCGCTCGTTCCTATTGAACGTCAACACCACAAGCACGGCGTCGACACCTATCGATTGCTCAATGGGTGACAACGCGCGTCGGTGACACCGCGCGCTTGTCGGCGATTCCAAACGTCAGTTAAGCCGCCCCAGCCTTTCCACCAGCAGCGCGAAAAACCCATCATGGTCGATGTCGCGCATCACCATGGCGTTCTTTTCCCTGGAGGTAACTCCCCACCAGTCGACCACGGTCATGCCCATGGTCAGTTCGGAGGCGGTTTCCACGGTGACGTTGCAATGGCGGCCTTTGAACAGGTCCGGCTTCAGAAGATAGGCGATGACGCAGGGGTCGTGCAGCGGCCCTCCATCCGTGCCGTATTTGCCTTCGTCATAGCGCTCGAAGAATTCCAACATCTCGGCGGCGGCGATGCCGACCTTGGTGCCGAGCTTGCGGAACGCCTCGATGCGCTTGGACGTGGTCAGCGCCTTGTGGGTGACATCGAGCGGCATCATCACGATCGGGATGCCGGACCGGAAGACGACGTCGGCGGCATGCGGATCGACATAGATGTTGAATTCGGCCGTGGGCGTGACGTTGCCACCCTCGAAGAAGCCACCGCCCATCAGCACGATTTCCTTGATGCGCGGCGCAATCCGGGGCTCTCGGATCAGCGCCAGCGCAACATTGGTGAGCGGTCCGAGCGGGCAGAGCGTGATGGTGCCGCTCTCTTCCTTCATCAGCGTCTCGACGATGAAATCGACGGCATACTGGTCCTGCAGCTTCATTGTCGGTTCGGGCAAATCCGGTCCGTTCAAGCCGGTCTTGCCATGGACCTCCTCGGCCGTGACCAGTTCGCGCGCCAACGGACGGATGGCGCCGGCGTAGACCTTGATTTCGGGCCGGCCGGCCAGTTCGCAGATCTTGCGGGCGTTCTTTTCGGTGAGCTTCAGCGGCACGTTGCCGGCGACGGCCGATATGCCGGCGATCTCCAGTTCAGGACTGCCAAGCGCCAGCAGAATGGCGATGGCGTCGTCCTGGCCGGGATCGGTGTCGATGATGATCTTGCGTGGTTGGGGCATTTCAATTCCTTGTTTGGCTGGCCATCAGCTCACCGGGCCGGTCCTGCGCCCGAAAGACGCCAACCGGCTGCAAAGCTGCTGAACCGCTTGACGGGGGACGGTTCCGGCCTGCGCGCTTCTCCTTGCATCCGCGCGTCGATTCAAGCGCCATGTCGATTATTCCTGTGAGTCCACGATGATCCTGGGCTATTTCCGTGGGTCCGCGACATGGTCTCCTTGGGCGGGTCTTTTGGTGGCTTGAACTTGGTCGCGGGGCGGACCATATCAAGACCATCGGGAAAAATGCCATTTGGGTTTTTCCAGTTTATGTCGCTCTTGAGAGGACAGTGTAACATGAGCCGAATGACGCCTTTCTCCAGCCCGCTTCTCCTGGGTTTCGACGCCATGGAAAAGACCCTGGAGCGTCTGGCGAAGTCCGGTGACAGCTACCCTCCCTACAACATCGAGCGCCTGAGCGGTGCCGACGGCAAGGCCGAAAGGCTGCGCATTACACTCGCCGTCGCCGGGTTCGCCGAAAGCGATCTCGATGTGACAACGGAGGAAAACCAGTTGGTCGTGCGCGGTCGCCAGACCGACGATACCGAGCGCGAATTCCTTCATCGCGGCATTGCCGCACGCCAGTTCCAGCGCTGCTTCGTGCTGGCCGACGGCATGCGTGTGATCGCGGCGGAGCTGAAGAACGGCCTTTTGTCGATCGACCTTGATCGGCCGGAGTCGGAACGGCTGGTACGGAAAATAAACATATCGGTGAAAGACTGATCTTCACCGATGGCTCTCATGCGGGATGGCCTTGAGCGGCGTCCTCGCGCCAAGGAGGCTTGAAATGACCAGAACTGACGAAACCATCACCATGACCAGCGGCGAATTCGCCCATCTCGGCGAAGGCTCTGTCGCCTATCTGCGCAAGGTCTCGAGCGACGAACTGCTCGGCCGCTTCCCCAACATCGGTGAAATCGCGCCCGGCATGGAGCTGTGGGCCCTGTTTGGGGCCAATGGTCAGCCGATCCTGCTTTCCGACGCGCGTGACCGCGCGCTGGCCGGCGCCATGGAAAACGACCTGACCACCGTCGCCATTCATTAAAGACAATTGGTTGGCTGAACTGAAAAGGGCCGCTCATGGCGGCCCTTGGAGCAATATTTAAAAAGATGGCTTCAGGCCGCGTGCGAGGCCTGCGTATCCGACAAAAGCGCATGGATCGCCGCGGCGTCGCGCGTGCCCCTGACCTTTGCCACGGTGTCGGCGTCGCGCAGCACGCGCGCAATGCGGGACAGTGCCTTGAGATGATCGGCACCCGCCCCTTCGGGCGCCAGCAGCAGGAACACCAGATCGACCGGCTGGTCATCCAGTGATTCGAAATCGACCGGCGTCTCCAGCCGGGCGAAAACGCCGGCGATGCGCTTCACGCCCGCGAGCTTGCCGTGCGGGATGGCGATGCCGTTGCCGACGCCGGTCGAGCCCAGGCGCTCGCGCTGCAGGATGGTGTCGAACACCTCCCGTTCCGGAATGCCCGAAATCGTTGCTGCCCGCTCGGACAGCAATTGCAGTAGCTGCTTCTTGGAGTTCGCCTTCAACGCCGGCAAAATCGCCGGAACGCTGATAAGATCGCTCAGATCCATGCTTGAAAATCCTTGTTCGCCTGCCGCGCCAGTCCCCACCCCTCGTGCGGCTGGCTTTTATCCCTGTGCGACTTTGGTCGTGGACGGATCGATCCAGCCGATGTTTCCGTCGG
The DNA here is from genome assembly GCF_006442175.1 of Mesorhizobium sp. B2-3-14. NCBI lineage: Bacteria > Pseudomonadati > Pseudomonadota > Alphaproteobacteria > Hyphomicrobiales > Phyllobacteriaceae > Mesorhizobium > Mesorhizobium sp. B2-3-14. Next base: position 90,831 of record NZ_VFVP01000010.1, read on the forward strand.
GCCGGCGATAGACGATGTTGAGATGGTCGGTTCCGGCATTGCGGAAAACAAGCACGGGACTGTCCTTGGTATCGAGTTCGATGACCGCCGAGGCCACCGACATGGTCTTCAGCGTCATGGTCGATTCGGCGACGATGGCCGGTGCGAAATCCTCCGGGATTTCCTCATCGTCATCGGCAAGCGGTGCCATCACCGTGTAAGCGATGTCGGTCAACTCGCCATTGCCATTGCCTGAATTGTGCGATTTCAGACGGCGCTTGTATCGCCGAAGCCGGGTCTCCAGCCGATCGGCCGCGGCCTCGAAGGCGAGTGTCGGGTCCTGGGCATCGCCGGTGGCCTGCAGCGAGGCGCCGGAATCCAGCCGGATCATGCAATCCGCGGAATAGCGCGAGCCCGATTTGATGACGGTGACATGCCCCGCGAAGCCACGATCGAAATATTTGCCGATCGCTTCACCGACACGATCGTTGATGCGTGTACGGAACGCATCGCCGATATCCATGTGCTTTCCCGAAATGCGCAGATTCATCTGAAAACTGACCTTCCTTGCTCAGGCTTCAAACTGGCCCGAGTTTATACTCGTGATCCGTGCGCACAAGCTTTGCGGCGTCACTCGCGCCGATTTAAATCCGAACTTTCCGGTTGATCACAAGCCGCCTTCTTGACCGTCCCGGGTCATTGTCGTGACGGACCATCCGCTAGCGGGCATCGAGCCCGTCTCATGCGGGCGGGCTTCTAGCCACTTCACCGTGGCTTGTCAATGAAACTTGAAAGCTGTGGAAATCGTGAACGCCTAGCGGCCGGCGCTGGCGAGCGCCCGTTTCTCGCGCCGGCGCTGTACCGACGAGGGAATATTCATGCCCTCCCGGTACTTGGCGACCGTGCGCCGGGCGATATCGACGCCGCTTTCCCTGAGCATGTCGACAATAGCATCGTCCGACAGCACATCGACGGGCTTCTCCTCGTCGATCATTTGCTTGATGCGATCACGCACCGCTTCCGAGGAATGCGCATCGCCACCACCCGATGCCGCGATCGAGGCCGTGAAGAAATAGCGCAGCTCGAACACGCCGCGCGGGGTGAGCATGTATTTGTTGGCGGTCACCCGGCTGACCGTCGATTCGTGCATGCCGATGGCGTCTGCCACCGTGCGCAGGTTGAGTGGCTTCAGCTGGCGCACGCCATGGACCAGGAAGGCGTCCTGCTGGCGCACGATTTCCGAGGCCACTTTGAGGATCGTCTTGGCCCGCTGGTCGAGGCTCCGTGTCAGCCAGTTGGCGTTCTGCAGGCACTCGGCCAGGAAATCCTTTTCCGCCTGGTTCTTCGCGTGCGGCGACACCTGGGCGAAATAGATGTGGTCGACGAGCACGCGCGGCAGCGTTTCGGCATTGAGTTCGACGGTCCAGCTGCCGTCATTGGCCGCCCGCACCTCGACATCGGCGACGATCGCATCGCTGGCGCCGCCAGAAAACGCCATGCCCGGCCGCGGGTCGAGCGCCCGGATTTCGGCCAGCATGTCCAGCAAATCCTCCTCGTCGACGCCGCAGAGCCGCTTCAGCGTCTGGAAATCGCGGCGCGCCAGCAGTTCGAGATTGGCGACCAGGGCCTTCATGGCCGGATCGAGACGGTCACGCACGGCAAGCTGCAGCGAAAGGCATTCCGCGAGGTCGCGGGCAAACAGGCCGGCCGGCTCGAAGGTCTGGCACACCGCCAACACCTCGCCCACCGCCATCTCGTCGGTGCCAAGCCGCGCGGCGATCTCCGCCAGATCGGCCCTGACATAGCCGGTCTCGTCGAGCCCATCGGCAAGTTCTCCGGCGATCAGCCGCGCGACGGGATCGATGAAGGCGAGCGCGACTTGCTCGCCGACATGGTCGCGCAGCGTGATCCCGCTCGCAGCCATGTCGCCGGCGTCGAGCCCCTCGGACGAGGAGCCTCCACTGCCCGAAGCCGATTTCCATTGCGCCGTCAGGTCGGGGCCCAACCGCTCGCTGGTGCCGGGATCGTCGGGAAACAGGTTTTCCAGGGACGTATCGAGCTTTTCCGAGATGGCTTCGGCACTCCATCCCGCCTCGTTCTCGAACCAGTCGCCATCGGCGGCCGCTTGCGGCTCTGCGTCGAGCTTCTGCGCCTGGTCGCTCGCGGCATCATCCTGCGGCTCGGCGCGCTCCAGAAGCGGGTTGCGCTCGATCTCCTCGTCGATGAAGTGCTCTAACTCGGTATGGGTGAACTGCAGCAGCCGAATCGACTGCATCAGCTGCGGCGTCATCACCAGCGACTGCGACTGTCGGAGCTGTAGTTTGGCCGCCAATGCCATGGTTCGGTTTCAAACGCCTCCTCTACGCGTCCCCAACTTCCGGAAATCAATTTCACGGCCGGACATAGAAACTGGCCCGGCTTTTGCTTGTCAAGGCAAAGCCTAGCAAAACCCGCTTACCGGAGCGTTATCCCGGAGCAAAATCGCGGAAAACAGGTCGCCGGCGCGCAAAAAATCGTATCAGGAAACAAATTTCACGCTCAGAGCGTAAAACCCTCGCCGAGATAAAGCCGCCGCACGTCGGGATTTGCCACCACTTCGTCGGCGCGGCCATGAGTGAGCACCTGGCCGGCGTGGATGATGTAGGCGCGGTCGATCAGGCCGAGCGTCTCACGCACATTGTGGTCGGTGATGAGGACCCCGATGCCGCGCGCCGTCAGGTGACGCACCAATTGCTGGATATCGGCGACGGCGATCGGATCGATGCCGGCGAAGGGCTCGTCGAGCAGCATGTAGGCCGGGCGCGTCGCCAGCGCGCGCGCGATTTCCAGGCGCCGCCTTTCGCCGCCCGAGAGCGACATGGATGGCGCCTTGCGCAGATGGCTGATGTGAAATTCCTCAAGCAGTTCGTCGAGGTTGCGCTCGCGGACCTTGCGATCCTTTTCGACCACTTCGAGCACGGCGCGGATGTTCTGCTCGACATTGAGCCCGCGAAAGATCGAGGCCTCCTGAGGCAGATAGCCGATGCCGAGGCGCGCGCGACGATACATCGGCATCGAGGTGACGTCGAAGCCGTCGATCTCGATCGTGCCTTCATCCACCGGCACCAGGCCGGTGACCATGTAGAAACAGGTCGTCTTGCCGGCGCCGTTGGGGCCGAGCAGCCCGACGGCCTCGCCTGCGCGCACGCCCAGCGTGACGCCGCTGACGACCTTGCGGCCCTTGTAGCTCTTGGTCAGACCCTTGGCGATCAAGGTTCCCTTGAACTTCGCCTTGTCGACCGTGGCCGGCGCCGAAAGCTTGCCTGCGGCCCGTCCCGGAAGACGCGCCGTCAGCGACGACAGGCTGACCATCAGGGGTTCGTCGCTCCCGATTTCGGCGGCGGTGTGATCGACATCTGCACACGCTGCCCAGCACATGGATCGACCTGGGCCAGCCCGGTTTTCATCTGCACGGTGAGCTTGCAGCCGACCAGCACATTGTCGTTTTGCGAAAGGACGACCTTTTTGCCCGAAAGCACCAGCACCTGGCTCTTCATGTCGAAACTGCCCTGATCGCCGGTCGCGACCTGCTGATCCGACTTGATGTAGACCTTGTCGGAGATCTCCAGGTGATCGATGTTGGCCGAGCCGGTCATGGCTGCCGCCCCGGCGGCTTCGGCGCCCTTGGCGCCCGCATTGGGGTCCTTGACGTAGTAGACCATCATCTTGCCGGCCTTCATCAGCGTCGGCCCCTGGACGACGGTGACATTGCCGGTGAAGATCGCGACGCTGTCGGCCTGGTGGACTTCCAGCTTGTCGCTTTCGATCTGGATCGGCTTGTCGCCGGCCAGTTTGAGACCCGACACCTGGCTGGCCGCTCCCGACTGCGCCAGCGACGGCGCCAGGCTGAGCAGGAACAGCGCCGAAGTTGCGGCCGCAAGCCGTGTCGAACTATTGAGCCACATTCGCTTCTTCGCCCTTTGCCTCAGCCGCCTTCAGAACGGCGGGATCGATGTTGACACGAACCTTGTTCTCGAACACCAGGATCTTGCCATTGTCCTGGACCGACATCGAATCCGCCGTGATCTGCGACCCGCCACGGCTGACATCGACCGGATCATCCGTCTTCATAGTGCCTTTGCCCATGTCGAGGAAGACCGATTTGAACTTGGCCTGGAGGCCGTCGGTCGTGGTGATGGTGACGTCGCTGTTCAGCTTCATCGTATTGCCGTCGCGATCGTAGGTACCGCGCGAGGCTTTTACCGCCGCGACGTTGTCGGGAGCGATCGGCACCTTGGCGTCGATGCCCTCGAGCTCGATGATGCCTTGCGTGCTCACATCCTGTATGGCCCGCAGCGCCGTCATCGAATAAGGCTGCTTCAGCTTGGTGAAACCGTTGAGTTTGGGATTGGCCATCACCAGCTTACCGTTCGAGAAGGCGGTGCCTTCGGCCTGCACCGCGACGGAGACGGGCGCGGCGAGGTAGGAATAGACCGGGAAGGCGACGGCAATCAATGCCGCGGCCAAGGGCACGGCGAATTTGAGCACGCGCACGCGGCGCGAATGACGCTGGGCGCGGTCGAAAGCTTCGCCCCGCGTCCAGTCATCCGCCGGGGAAGCCAACTCCGTCTCCGGGCTGGTCGGTTCATTCGGTCGCGCTAACATGACTGCTTTCTTCTAAAACCCTGCCCCGGGAGCACCGCCTATAGGTGGGACGCCAGCGCCCTCGCGCAAGCACAAGCCGACGAAAACCGCAAAAATGTGACAGCTGCCGTGCACAAACGAAACCCGGGTCAGCGCAACAGCCAGTGCTTCATAGCAGAAATAGACGCCCTTGCGTCTTTTTTCACCACCGAAGTTCTTCCCACTTACCTTGCGTCGCCCGCACAGGCCAGTCACAAAACAGACAACACGGACCGCCGCGCGCGGATTGCCGCGCCATGTGCGGGACGGAACTGCTTCCCGATCAAGACATCATGGTCTAAAAGCGTCTCTTCCCGATGACTGTGAGGCTGACGATGGCATTGAGAGCCGACGACCTGATCGACCGCCGCCGCTTGCGGCGCAAGCTGACTTTCTGGCGTGTCGCGGCCTTCGGCATCGTGGCGCTCGGGGTGATTGCGCTGTCGGCCTGGTTCTATGGCGACGATTTCGGCGGCTCCGCCGTCGACCACATCGCCAAGGTCAGGATCGAAGGCACCATCACCGAGGACGACGAACTGATCAAGCGGCTGGAGGCTATTCGCCAGTCGCCGAAAGTAAAAGGCGTGATCCTTGTGGTCGATTCTCCTGGCGGCACCACCGTCGGCGGGGAATCAATCTACGAGGAGGTGCGCAAGCTGGCCGCCGACAAGCCTGTCGTGGCCGAGGTCGGCACGCTCGCCGCGTCGGCGGGTTACATGATCGCCAGTGCCGCCGACCATATTGTCGCCCGCAAGACCTCGATCGTCGGCTCGATCGGCGTGCTGATCCAGTATCCCGACGTCAGCGGCCTGATGGACAAGCTCGGCGTCAAGCTGGAGGAGGTCAAGTCCTCGCCGCTGAAAGCCTCACCCTCGCCCTTCAAGCCGACCAATGACGACGAGCGCGCCATGGTCCGCAAGCTCATTCTGGACAGCTACGACTGGTTCGTCGGCATCGTCGCCGAACGTCGCAAGATGACCCACGAACAGGCGCTGGCGCTGGCCGACGGTTCGATCTTCACTGGCCGCCAGGGTGTTGCCAACGGGCTGATCGACGCCGTCGGCGGCGAGTCCGTGGCGATCGACTGGCTGGCGACCAAGGGTGTCGATGCCAAGCTCAAGGTGGTCGAGTGGAAGGACACGGAACGGCGCGGCGGTTTCCTGTTCTCGAAGGCGATGGCACGCACGATCGCCGGCGCGCTCGGCCTGCCGGACTCCGGCGGCGACGTGATCCATGAACTTGGCGCCGACCGCTTGTTTCTTGACGGTCTCGTTTCCGTCTGGCACCCTTGAGACGCGTTGGGATAGCTAAAAAAGCAAATAAAATCATCCTGATAATTTTGACCGAACTGCTTTCACGGGGACCCGTCTGATGATCAAGTCCGAGCTTGTGCAGATTATTGCCACGCGCAATCCGCATCTTTTCCTGCGCGACGTCGAAAACATCGTCGGCGCGATCTTCGATGAAATCACCGACGCGCTTGCCGAGGGCAACCGGGTCGAATTGCGCGGTTTCGGCGCTTTTTCGGTGAAGAACCGACCTGCCCGCACCGGCCGCAACCCGCGCACCGGCGAATCCGTCGAGGTCGAGGAGAAATGGGTGCCGTTCTTCAAGACCGGCAAGGAGTTGCGTGAAAGGCTGAACGGCGGCAAGTAGGCGCGTCAGCGCCGGACGGCCTTATCGGCCCGCTTGCGACGGAAAACATCATGCTCAATCGCTTCATGCTCATCGTGGTCTTCGTGCCCCTGGCGATCATCCTGATCGCTTTGGCCGTCGCTAACCGCGAACTCGTCGCCTTCACGCTGGACCCGTTCAATCCCGGAAATCCGAAGCTGACGCTCACCTTGCCGCTGTTCATCTTCCTGTTCCTGGCGCTCGCCATCGGCATGGTCGTCGGCAGCCTGGCGACATGGGTGAAGCAGGGCCACTACCGCAAACTGGCGCGCCAGCGCGGTGTCGAGGCCGAAAACCTGCGCCAGGCAGTCAGCCGCACGCCCTCGGTGCCGCAGGCGTCAGCCCAAGCACCGGCCCAAGGGTCGGCGTTGCCGAAGCCGACCAATTGAGCCGCAGGTCGGCGCGTTTCTTTTCACGGAGCTTTTCATGCTGACCATTTCGGCCGCTGAGGTCGATCGTGCGCTGACCTTTCCTGGACTGGTCGAGACATTGCGCACGGCATTTCGCGAGGGCGCGGTGCAGCCGGTCAGGCATCATCACACGGTCGAAAGGCCTGACGGCGCGGCGTCGACCTTGCTGCTGATGCCCGCATGGACCGATTTTCACGCCGCGGGCCGTTCCGCCGGCGGCCATATCGGCGTCAAGATCGTCACCGTCTCGCCCGACAACAACGCCGTCGGCAAGCCCGCCGTGATGGGGCTCTATCTCCTGCTCGATGGCAGCACCGGCGAGCCGGAAGCCCTGATCGACGGCCAGCGGCTGACGCAGTGGCGCACGGCGTGCGCCTCGGCCCTCGCGGCGTCCTATCTCGCCCGCGACGATGCCTCGCGGCTGCTCGTGGTCGGCGCCGGCGCGCTGTCGCCCTTCCTGGCCAAGGCGCACAGCGCCGTGCGGCCAATCAAGACCATCCGCATCTGGAACCGCACCCCGGCCAACGCCGAGAAAGTCGCGGCCGATCTGCGCGCCGAGGGCTTCGCGGCCAGCGCCGCGACCGATCTCGATGCCGAGCTTGGCCAGGCCGACATCGTCTCCTCGGCGACAATCACCACCACGCCGCTGATCAAGGGCACGTTGCTGCGGCCGGGAACCCATGTCGACCTGGTCGGCGGCTTTACGCCTGCGATGCGCGAAAGCGATGACGACGCGGTCATGCGCGCCCGCGTCTATGTCGACACCCGCGCCGGCGCCACCAAGGAAGCCGGCGACATCGTCCAGCCACTGGCCTCAGGCGTGCTGAAACCACAAGCCATCGTCGCCGACCTGCACGAACTGGCGCGCGGCCAAAAGGAAGGTCGCGGCAGCCCGGACGAGATTACGCTGTTCAAGTCGGTCGGTGCCGCGCTGGAGGACTTGGCCGCCGGCATTGCCGTCTACAAGGCGCTCAGGGGCTAGTCAAAGCGAGTTTGGCGCCCATCGTCTCCGCGATCAAAGCGAAATCGGCCACGCTGATCGGGAACAAGCCAAAGCGCAACGGGTAACCCCAGTTCGATTTGCCTGAGGTGAACTCCAGCCCCTCAAGCAATGGCTTGATCGGCGTTTCCTGTGCCTGCGCCCAGTCGACATCGCGACGGAACGGCGTGAAGCCGCCGCCCATGTCGCCTTGATAGGGCTCTCCTTCCCGCACAGTGCCAATTGCCGTGAACGCCTGCAGACCGTCTTTCTCCCCCAAAACCGTGGTCGGCGAATAATAGACAATGCCATCACCGGGCCTGACACGGCGCAGCGGTGCCGCCTTGCCATGGTTGACCTGCATGAAGCCGCCCTTGCGGCCGCGCCGGACATGTTCGGCCGACGCCACGGCGATCCAATACGCGCTCATTTCTGTTCCTAATTGCCAGTTGTCCGTCGGCCAACGCTTGCCCGCTAATCGGCCCGCAGTGCCGGAGTGCCAAACGATAGGGCTGGGGCCGCGGCAATGGCAAGTGCGGCCGTTCGGAACGGCTTCGGCCCGGAACCGTTGTTGCGTCATGCGACTATATGGCTTCCTGCTGTTCTGGTCTGTCTTGGCCACCATGGTCGCCGCACTCAGCCTCGGGCCGTCTTTCGCCCACGTTCTGGAATCGGCGCCCCGGCTCACCCGATGGTCCCCGGCGCTTTGGCGCGAGGCCACCGTTTTCAACGGCCAATTCCTGCTCTTCGCAATCATTGGCGCGCCGCTGGATGTCGCCGCAATCATTGCCCGGGACTGCTGGCGTGGCTGCTGCGCCAGGATCGGCCGGCGTTCTGGTTCGCACTCGCCGCCACCTTGCTCTATGCGCTATCCCTCGTGCTTTGGTTCGTTCTCGTCAAACCGGCCAATAAAATTCTCGCCACCTGGGTGCCAGGGCCAATTCCAGACAATTTCGAAGCCATACGGCTGCGCTGGGAAACCGGCCACATGGCCGTCGCGGCGGCCAAGGCTGCCGGCTTCGTTTCGCTGGTTGTCGCACTGCTTTCGATCGGGCGTGGCGGCTAAGCCATCCGCAATCGCCCCAATCGCCGCAACTGCTCCAATCGTTGCTATCGCAATGTCGCTCGGGTTTGTTGCGCCGATGGGCATAGCTGTGGCAGAAGCGGGCCGAACCGCCGGAGAAGCTGTCTCTTGAAGTCTTTTCGCGACAAACGCCGCGACGGCCGCCCGCACCAGCCGGGTAAAGGCGAAGCCGCGCAATCGCGTCCACCGGAAGGCCGCGGCGTGAACAGGCCGGAGGTCAGGCCGCGGCAAGACCTGAAGCCGGACCAGCCCGCACCGAAATCCACGCCCCGCAACCTTGCCCGTCGCGACGGCGTCCTGCCCGCTGAGCAACTTCCGGTAATCCTCGAAGTGGCACCCAACGCGGATTACGCGCTGCTCGACAGCGGCGCTGGACAAAAGCTTGAACAATATGGACCCTACCGCATCGTGCGGCCCGAGGGCCAGGCGATCTGGCAGAAGGCTCTGCCGGCCAGGGACTGGGAGCGTGCCGACGCGATCTTCACCGGCGACATCGACGAGGAAGGCATCGGCCGCTGGCGTTTTCCCAGGACGCCGCTCGGCGAAACCTGGCCGATGAAGCATGACGGCATCGACTATCTCGGCCGCTTCACCTCGTTTCGCCATGTCGGCGTCTTTCCCGAGCAGGCCTCGCACTGGGACCATATGGCCGGGCTGATCGCGGCCGCCAGGCGGCCGGTCAAGGTACTCAACCTGTTCGGCTATACCGGCCTTGCCTCGCTGGTGGCGGCGCGCGCCGGCGCTGAGGTCACCCATGTCGACGCCTCGAAGAAGGCGATCGGCTGGGCTCGCGAAAACCAGGAGATATCCGGACTTGGCGGCAAGCCGATCCGCTGGATCGTCGACGACGCGGTCAAGTTCGCCGAGCGCGAGGAGCGTCGCGGCAGCCGCTACGACATCATCCTGTTCGATCCGCCGGCCTATGGCCGCGGCCCCAAGGGCGAGGTCTGGCAATTGTTCGAAGATCTTCCCGATCTGACGGACCTCTGTCGCTCGATCCTGACCCCAAGACCGCTTGCCGTGGTGCTGACCGCCTATTCGATCCGTGCCTCCTTCTTCGCCATCCACGCTCTGGTGCGCGACACGTTCGCCGGCATGGGCGGCAAGGTTGAATCGGGTGAGCTGATCATCCGTGAAAAGTCCGCCGGCCGGGCGCTTTCGACGTCACTGTTTTCGCGCTGGGTGGCCTGACATGAACGAACGGCATGCCGGCGCGCCCGGTCAGGTGAAGGAAGTCACCAGCCTTGCCAATCCGCTGGTCAAGGACATCAAGGCACTTGCCTTGAAGAAATTCCGCGACCAGCAGAACGCCTTCATGGCCGAGGGGCTGAAGCTGGTCATCGATGCGCTCGACTTGGGCTGGCAGATCAGGACGTTGGTTTTCGCCAAGGCAGGACGCGGCAACGCGGCCGTGGAAAAGGTCGCGGCACGCACGGTCGCCGCCGGCGGCACCGTGCTCGAAGTATCGGAAAAGGTGCTTGTCGCCATCACCCGCCGCGACAATCCGCAAATGGTGGTCGGCGTCTTCTCGCAGAAATTCCTGGCCCTGAAGGACATCCGTGCCGACAATGGCGATGTCTGGGTGGCGCTCGACCGGGTGCGCGATCCCGGCAATCTCGGCACCGTCATCCGCACCGTCGATGCCGTCGGCGCCAAGGGCGTCATCCTGGTCGGCGACACCACCGATCCGTTTTCGGTGGAAACGGTGCGCGCCACCATGGGGTCGATCTTCGCCATACCGGTGGCCAAGGCAACGACGGAGGCATTCCTTGCCTGGCGCGGCGGCTTTTCAGGGCTGGTTGCCGGCACGCATCTGAAAGGCGCGGTCGACTACCGCTCGGTCGATTTTTCCCGCGGGCCGGTGCTGCTGATGATGGGCAATGAGCAGCAGGGCCTGCCCGAAAGCCTGGCGGCAAGCTGCGACAGGCTGCTCAGGATTCCGCAGGCGGGCCGTGCCGATTCGCTCAATCTGGCGGTCGCCACCGGCATCATGCTGTTCGAGATCCGGCGCGGCGCGCTGAAGCTCGAACCAATTTCGGACCAGCAATGAGGGTTGCCCAATCGTGAAATCATGGTCTCCCTACGCGCTGCTCGTCATCGTGGCCATTGCGCTCGACCAGTGGATAAAGACACTGGTCGAAGCCGGACTGCCCTTCCAGGAAAAGCTCGACCTCCTGCCCTTCCTGGCGCTGTTTCGCACCTACAACACCGGCATCGCCTTCTCGATGTTCTCCTCCTTCGGTGACATCGGCCTAGTTGTCATCGCGGTGCTGGTCGTCGCTTTCGTGCTTTACCTCGCCACGCGCACGCCATCGGGCCATGTCATCGCCCGCACCGGCTTTGCCCTGATCATCGGCGGCGCGCTGGGCAATCTGATCGACCGCGCCGTCTATAGCCACGTCATCGATTACATCCTGTTCCACACGCCGGTCTGGTCCTTCGCCGTCTTCAACCTTGCCGATGCCTTCATTTCGGTGGGCGCGGCCCTGGTCGTCTTCGACGAACTCATCGGCTGGCGGCGTGAACCCACGCCTCCGAACGCCAAGCCTTCCGAGGATTGACCCCGCGCGGCCATCGCCGCACAGTCACGCCGAGCAAGTTCGCGGAGAAAAAGATGACCGAAACCTTCAAAGCCATCCTCGTTTCGCGCGATGCCGAGAAAAAACAGTCGGTCGCCGTGACCGATCTCACCGACGCCGATCTGATGGAGGGCGACGTCACCATCGCGGTCGAGGCGACGACGGTGAACTACAAGGATGGACTGGCGATATCGGGCAAGGCGCCGGTGATCCGTCGATGGCCACTGGTGCCGGGCATCGACCTTGCCGGCACCGTCATCTCCTCTTCCAATCCCGACTGGCGCAAGGGCGACAAGGTCATCCTGAACGGCTGGGGCGTTGGCGAAACCCATTTCGGCGCCTATGCCGGGCGCGCCCGCGTCAAGGGCGACTGGCTGGTGCCCCTGCCGGAGGGCATGAGCGCGCATGATGCCATGGCGGTCGGCACCGCCGGCTACACGGCCATGCTCTGCGTCATGGCGCTGGAGCGGCACGGCATCCTGCCTGAGCGCGGACCTGTCGTGGTGACGGGTGCTGCGGGCGGCGTCGGTTCGGTCGCGGTCTCGATCCTGTCCAGCCTCGGCTACCATGTCATCGCGTCGACCGGCCGCAATGCCGAAAGCCCCTATCTGATCAACCTCGGCGCCGCCGAGGTGATATCGCGCGACGAGCTCAACCAGCCCGCCAAGCCGTTGGCCAAGGAGCGCTGGGCCGGCGGCATCGATTCGGTCGGCAGCCACACGCTGGCCAATGTGCTGTCGATGACCTCCTATGGCGGCGCGGTCGCGGCCTGCGGCCTGGCCGGCGGCATGGATCTTCCGTCGAGTGTCGCCCCCTTCATCCTGCGCGGCGTCTCCCTGCTCGGCATCGATTCGGTGATGGCGCCGAAAGCCGTCCGCCTCGAGGCCTGGCGGCGCATCGGCTCCGATCTCGATGTGGACAAGCTCGCCAGCCTGTCCACGACCATCGGCTTCGACGGCATCATCGGTGCGGCACACGACATCGTCGACGGCAAGATCCGTGGCCGCGTCGTCGTCGACATGTGACCCGGTTCAGGGGTGGCAGGCGCCGGGCGGAATTGCCACATTGGCTGGCAAATCCGTCGCCGCCGGGCCAAAAACGCCCGATCCGCTAAAATTCGAACGATCCCCCGCAATTTTCCATAATCTCTGTCTGGCAAAGGATTTCGCATGATCGCGGAATCCGACAGCCAACAGGCCGACGCCGGCGACGACATCGATGCGGCATCGGTGCAACCGCCGGTATCGGCGCGGCGGTTTATCGCCGCGCCGCCGCTTGTCCCTGATCAGCAACCGGCCAAGCGCGAAGGGCTGCCGGTCCTGACCTTCGTTGCCGTCATGCTGCTGGCCGGCCTCTCATCCCTGACCGGGGCGCCAGTCTTCATCAGCCTTGCCTTGCTGGCAACCGGCCTTGCTGGCTTGGCCATGCATCTGCGCGCCAGACGCAGCGTACGCCGCACCGCCGTCCTGCTCGACGAAACCACCGCCCGTAACCGCGCCGAGATCGAGACGCTGGCCGACCGCATGTGGGAGATGCAGGAAAGCGAGGAGCGCTTTCGCGGTCTCATCGACGCGCTCGGCGATCTCGTCATCCATCGCGACCGCGACGGCTACATCGTCTACGCCAACAAGGTGTTCGCCGACCTCGTCGAAACCGATCCGCGCGATCTTGCCGGCAAGACGTTGGCCGAACTCGGCATCGAGGTCGGCATCGTTCCCGATGCGGCTTTCTCCGACCATGAATGCCTGAGTTCCACCGACGTTGCCATCCGCACGCCGACGGGCCCGCGCTGGTTCTCCTGGATCGAGCTGTCGGTGCGCGAAAAGGACAGCGGTGCCGTTTCGCATCGCGCCATCGCCCGCGACATCACAGCACGCAAGCGCGCTGAATCGTCCATGATCACCGCGCGCGAGCGGGCCGAGTTCGCGAGCCAGGCCAAGTCGCGCTTCCTCGCCACCGTCAGCCATGAGATCCGCACGCCGATGAACGGCATCATGGGCATGGCCAGGCTGCTCGCCGACACCAGCCTTTCGCCGGAGCAGCAGACCTATGTCGGCGCCATCTCGACCTCGGCCAGCGCCTTGCTTGCCCTGATCGAGGACCTGCTCGACTATTCCAAGATCGAGGCCGGACGCTTCGATCCTGAACCGCAGCCCATGTCGGTGCGCGAGATCGCCGACAACATCATCGAATTGATGGCCGCGCGCGCCTTCGCCAAGAATATCGGCCTCGGCTGCCATGTCGAACCGGATGTGCCGCAATTGATCACCGCCGATCCGGGCCGGGTAAGGCAGGTGCTGCTCAACCTCATCGGCAACGCCATCAAGTTCACCGACAGTGGGGGCGTGCTGGTCAGCGTCGCGCGCGCCCGAACCGAGACCAGCGACCGCATCTGCTTCACCATCGCCGATACGGGTCCCGGCCTGCGCGACGAGGACATGGAGCGCATCTTCGAGGAGTTCGAGCAGGCCGACGGCACCTCGACGCGCGCGCATGGCGGTGCTGGACTGGGACTTGCCATCTCGAAGCGCCTGGTGGCCGCCATGGGCGGCACGATTTCGGTTTCCAGCCGGCTTGGCCAGGGATCGGAATTCGTCTTCGAGATTCCCGCCACATCAGCCACCGAGCCGCCGCAGGGCCGGTTGAACGCGCTTGCCGGGCGACGCGCCGTGATCGTATCCAAGAACACCGTCGAGGCCGACGCCATCGCCCGCACCATCCGCTCCAATGGCGGCGCGGCCGGAATCGCCACCACCGTGGCTCAGGCCGCATCCTTTGCCGACGGCTGCGACGTGCTTCTGGTCGACGCGGCCATGGAAGAGAGTGACGGAAGGCTGCTCAAGCGGCTTCGCCAGCATGGGTTTTCCGATTGCGAAGCCGTCACGCTGATCGCACCCACCGACCGCGGCATGCTGGGCGAGTTTCGTGCCAGCGGCTACGCGACTTTCCTTGCCCGGCCAGTGCGCGGAGGAACACTTTTGCGTGTCCTTTTGAGCAGCCACGCACCGGTCCTGGCCCAGCCGCAGCCGGAAAAACGCCGCGCACCGGCGCTTCGTGCCTCAGGCGAACGCCAGCAGGGTCTGTCCGTGCTGATCGCCGAGGACAACGACATCAATGCCATGCTGGCCCGCGCGACGCTGTTGAAGGCCGGGCATCGCGTCAAGGTGGTCGGCAACGGCAAGGCCGCCGTCGAGGCGGTCACCGGTGCCGGCCACAAGCACCGCTTCGACGTGGTGCTGATGGATCTTCATATGCCCGTCATGGACGGACTGGACGCCATTGCCGCGATCCGCCGCCATGAAGAGGAGGCCTCCGTGCCGCCGGTGCCGATCATGGTGCTGTCGGCCGACAGCCAGGAAAAGACCCGCCATGCGGTGCTCGCCCACGGCGCCAGCGGCTTCGTCACCAAGCCGCTCGACCCCGATGCGCTGGTCAGTGCCGTCGAGGGCCAGGTCGCCGCTTGAGCCAGCTTTTTCCGGGTGCGTGGCTGGTCAAGGCCGCCAAAAACCAGCCCATTTTCGGCGCCCGCGAACGCGACGCGCCTGGGGTCTTGTGACGCAACGTAGCCGGTTGACCGTTTTCGCCAGCCGACGAAGTATTGCCCGCGACGCCGTATCACGGTACTGTCACAATCCTGTTGCACCTACACCGTATCCCCGTGCCAAGAGGGATGGCTCGAAGGAGAATCACTCGTGCATACAGTTATGCCGGAATGTGACACTCGGCCGAACGCCAGCAGCGCCTTGCTCGCCGGACGTAATGTCGATTCCGTCATAAAGGGCGCGGCGCTCGGCCGTATCGGCAATCTCGAAGTGCGGCTCGCCCGCAACGAGGCCGAGATCGCGGCCGCGCAGGAAGTGCGTTACCGTGTATTCTATGACGAGCTTGGCGCCAGGAAGGATCTGTTCCAGGCGCAGGACCGCCGCGACGCCGACCGCTTCGACCCGCTCTGCGACCATCTGCTCGTCCTCGACACCACGCTTTCCGGCCCTGAGCACCGTCGCATCGTCGGCACCTATCGGTTGCTGCGGCAAGAAATCGCGGCAACCGCCGGAGGCTTCTATTCCGAAGGCGAATTCGAGCTGACCAAGCTCATCGCCCGCCATCCCAGCCAGCGTTTCCTTGAACTCGGCCGTTCCTGCGTCTTGCCGGAATACCGTTCGAAGCGCACCATCGAAGCGCTATGGCAAGGCATCTGGGCCTACATCAATCACTACGAGATCGGGGTGATGACCGGCTGCGCCTCGTTCCATGGCACCGTGCCGGCCGCGCATGCGGAGGCGCTCACCTATCTTGCCCATCACTGCCGCACCAACTCGGCCTGGGACGTGCGCGCTGTGTCGGGGCGCTATTGCTCCATGGACCTGATGCCAATCGAGGCGGTCAACACCAAGGCGGCGATCGCGGCGATGCCGCCTCTGGTCAAGGGCTATCTGCGGGTCGGCGCTCGCATCGGCGATGGTTGCGTCATCGACCGCGAATTCTCCACGGTCGACATTTTCGTCGTGATGCCGGTCAAGGAGATCGGTGCCCGCTACGTCAACTATTATGGCGGGGAAGCGCAGCGCTTCGCCGCGTGAGCGATTAGGCAGTAGTCAGTAGTCAAGACGACACGATTCGCGCTTCGGCGACTACTGACCACTCCCCTACTCCCTCTCCTCACGGAATGTCTTCCGGCCGCCGGCCGGGCCGGCTCTTGTAGGCTGGAAAGGTCCAGCCGAAACGGAGCGCGCCGCCGCGAACCGCGAACGCCGCGGCGAAGCCGGCCAGCTCTGAAACGATCGGCGGCAATCCTGTGACGTCGCCAGCCGTGAAGATGGCAGCGCCCGTGAGAGCGGCCGTAACATAGATTTCCGGCCTCAGCAGCACCGAGGGTTCGCCGGCCAGCAGATCGCGCAGGATACCGCCGGACGTGGCGGTGAGCACGCCGGTGATGACGGAGACGACCGGCGAACCGGTAATGGCCAGTCCCTTGGCCGCACCCATCACCGAAAAAGCGGCCAGCCCGATGGCGTCGAGCCAGAGCAGCCATTTCCAGCGGGATTCGATACGGTGCGCGGCAAAGAAAACCAGCACAGCGGCCGCCGCGCAAATCAGCACGTAGCTGGAGTTGGCGACCCAGAAAACCGGCAGATTGAGGATGACGTCGCGAAGCGTGCCGCCGCCGATGCCGGTGACGCTCGCCAGGAACAGGAAGCCGATAATGTCGAGCTGTTTGCGCGACGCCGCCAACGCCCCCGTCGCCGCGAAGACGGCAACGCCGGCATAGTCGAGGAGAGCGATCGGGTTCATGGAGTGAGTAGTGAAGTAGTCAGTAGTGAATGGCAATTGGCGAAGCAGGCGCCTCCCCGGCCCGGTCCCTGCTACTCACAACTCTCTATCGCTACCCCACTAATCACGCATCCTTCTCGGCCTGCTCATTGACCGGCCCTGGCTCGACCGGCGCGTCGGCGGCGATTTTCGGACCACCCTTGGCGACGCCGACCATGGCCGGGCGCAGCACCCGCTCGCCGATCGAATAGCCCGGCTGCACGACCTGGACCACGGTGTTGGCCGGAACATCGGGATTGGGCACTTCAAACATTGCCTGGTGGAAATTGGGATCGAACTTCTCGCCCTCGGGAGCGAGTTTCTTGACCCCATGCCGCTCCAGCGCCGACAGCATGGCGCGCTCGGTCAGGTCGACGCCTTCGATCAGCGCCTTGAAGCCGGCATCCCCCGATGCCTTGGCCTCGGCCGGAATGGCATCCAGGGCGCGGCGCAGATTGTCCGACACCGACAGCATGTCGCGGGCGAAATTCGCCACCGCGTAAGTGCGCGCGTCATGCACGTCGCGCGCGGTGCGGCGGCGCAGGTTTTCCATCTCGGCCGCGACCCGCAGCGCGCGGTCCTTCAGTTCTTCATTTTCCTTCAGCAGCCGTACAAGCGCTTCGTAGTCGCCATCGGTGCTGCCTTCCGTGCGCTCGGCATTGGCCTCGGCCGCCTCGGCTTCATTGGGCGTGCGTTCGTCTTTTGCCTGGTCGCTCATCGCCGTTTCCCGTCATCTCGAATGGTATGGATTTTGTGCCCGATATCGAGGTTCGCAGGCCAAAAATCAAGGGGAAAGCGACCGCAGGCGCCTGCGACCCGACCAGGAAAGCACGATGGGGACGCTTCGATTTTAATTCAAATTTTACCGTACTTGCCGGCTTTGCTTGCCACGAGGCGGTGATGCGGGAACCATTCCGCTGCTGGGGGAGTTTCGGAGCCGACGCAGGATTTTTGAAATGATGACCCGCAACAAGCTTGAAAAAGGAGAAAGGCTCGCTGCGGAGGTTCGGCGCCAGTTCGGCGCCGAGGCAGTGACGCGCTTTCTGCGCACCTTGCCAGCCTTCCGCATCGAACCTGACATCCCGGACCGGTTTGAGCAATTGCTCGAGCATCTCGACCGGGTCGAGGATGGCGACGCCGGCTGGCGACGGCAGTAGGACCGCCCGGGCTTTACGCGACAATTACGCACAGTAACTTTGCGTGATCCCTGGCTTGCGGTGGCGACACACCCTGCC
This sequence comes from Mesorhizobium sp. B2-3-14, assembly GCF_006442175.1. Classification (NCBI taxonomy): domain Bacteria; kingdom Pseudomonadati; phylum Pseudomonadota; class Alphaproteobacteria; order Hyphomicrobiales; family Phyllobacteriaceae; genus Mesorhizobium; species Mesorhizobium sp. B2-3-14. The sequence goes on from NZ_VFVP01000010.1 coordinate 108,743, forward strand.
TATGCTTCCTGATGAACATGATTTCCCCCGAGGCAGCTGCCAACAGCAAGCGCGCCTGGCTCAAGATCCTGGCGCGCTACAAGAAGCCTGACAGGCGGCGTAGCACACTCGAACTCGCCATCACCCTCATTCCTTTCGCCACGCTGTGGGCTCTGTCTTCCGCTGCCTATGCCTATGGTCATTGGTGGGGACTGGTGCTGATCCTGCCCGCGGCCGGCTTCCTGGTGCGGATTTTCATGATCCAGCACGATTGCGGCCATGGCTCCTTCTTTGCCAATCGCATTGCCGATGACTGGATCGGCCGCGCGCTGGGCATCCTGACGCTCACCCCCTACGACTGCTGGCGGCGTGCCCATGCCACCCATCATGCCAGCGCCGGCAATCTCGACGAACGCGGCATGGGCGACATCAGGACACTGACCGTCGCCGAATACCGGCGGATGTCCTGGCGGGGTCGCCTGGCTTATCGCCTCTACCGTCATCCCCTGGTGATGTTCGGCCTGGGGCCGATCTGGCTGTTCATCTTCTCGCAAAGGCTGCCTATCGGCATGATGCGCGGCGGCCTGACGCCCTGGGTGTCGTCAATGACCACCAATCTTGGCATCGCGCTTGCCGCGGCCATCCTCATCTGGGTCATCGGCCCCGGCGCGTTCCTGATCGTCCATCTGCCGATCGTCATTCTCGCCGGTTCGGCCGGCATCTGGCTGTTCTATGTCCAGCACCAGTTCGAGGAGACCGAATGGGCGAAGGACGAGGAATGGGAGTTCCAGCGCGCCGCCCTGCACGGCTCGTCCTATTACGACCTCCCGCCGGTGCTGAACTGGTTCACCGGCAATATCGGCGTTCACCACGTCCACCACCTCTCCGCCAAGGTGCCCGGCTACCGGCTGCAGGAAGTGCTGCGGGATTATCCCGAGTTGCGCGGCATCGGCCGCGTCACGCTCCTCGAGAGCCTGCGCTGCGTCAAACTGGCCTTGTGGGACGAAAGCAGCCACAAACTGGTGTCGTTCCGCGAAGCGCGGATGGCGGCGTAGAGCATACCGCCGCGCCAGCGCGCGGCGGTATTTCCCAAACCTTTCTCAGGCCGCTTGCCGCTCGTCGCGCATCAGGATCTGGCCATGGCGGATCTCCGTGCCCAGCACCTTCAGGCATTCGCGGATGAAATTGGACAGGCCCGGCCAGCCTTTGGCCGAAACGAGATTGCCGTCGACATGGGCCCCGTTCGGCGCGACGTCGATATAGATGCCGCCGGCCAGCGTGACTTCCGGCTCGCAATAGTGAAGCGCCGCCACTTCCCTGCCCCGCACCACGCCGTCGACCGCGATCAGGATCTGCACGCCATGGCAGATGGTGAAGATCGGCTTGCCTGTCTCATGGAAGTGCCGCACCAGCGCCTGCACGCGCTTGTCGATACGGATGTATTCGGGACCGCGCCCGCCCGCCGCGTAGACGGCATCGTACTGGGCCGGATCCACCTCGGAAAACGTCTTGTTGAGGATGTAATCGTGTCCGGGCTTCTCGGTGTAGGTCTGGTGGCCCTCGAAATCGTGCAGCGATGTCTTCAGCACATCGCCCGCCTTCTTGTCCGGGCAAACGACATGCACGGTATGGCCGACGGCATGCATGGCCTGTTCAAAGACGAAAATCTCGTATTCCTCGCTGAACTCGCCAACGAGCATCAATATCTTCTTGCCAGCCATTCCCGGTTTCTCCCTTTGTGGCCATTTATTTCGGGTCGCGAAATAACAGCGGTATCCTAAGGGCAAGATGCTGGGAGGAAAAGCGCAAATCGCACAATTGGTATGACCAGTTTTTTGGAGTAGAGGCCTTCGGCCTTGCTGGAAAAAGCGTCAGCTGTTGCGAAGGCGCCGCCAGGAATATTTCGGACCCTTGGTCTCCGTTATGGCGGCTGGCTGGTAATAAAGCCCCAACCCGCCGGTGCGGCCTTCTTCCAGGCGCTTCAAGAGCACTGGATTCGAGATCTCGAATTCATCGAAGCCAAGCCGCAGCATGTGCGGCAACGGGTCGACCAAGACCTGCCCGGTGGCACGCAGCGCGCCCGTGAAATGATAACGGCTGCGCAGCAGTTCGCCCTTGGAGAAGGAGCGGCCGTCGCCGAAAGCCGGGAAGGCCAGCGCCACCAGCGACAGCTGGTCGAGCAGGTCGGCGATCTTCTCGAGCTGGTCGCCGGGCTGCAGCACGACGCCGAGCCGCTCCTTCGCCGAGCGGCGCACCTCCGGGTCAAGATCGAGGAACGCCTGCAGCGGCAGGATGAATCGGCCATTGCCGGAAAGCGCGTCGGCGCTTTCGGCATGGCTCCACTCGTCCTCGCGAAAACCCTCCGGGGTCCAGAGCCGGGTCTCCGGTGTCGTCGGTCCAGTCATTAAAATTCCTAAAATTCGAAGAGCTCGAGCGTGTGTTGAAATTCAGGTCAGGCTATGTCGAAAACGGCGGCTTGCGAGAACCGGAGCGGAACGTACTGCAGTCCGTGAGCACCGGAAGCGCAGGAAGCCGCCGTTTGCAGCCCGGCCTCACCTGAATGGCAACATACCTTATAGTGATGCGTCGGTCAGCGACACTTCCAGTCCCGACAGGTGAATGCCGCACTCGGTCTTGGCGTGGCCGGCCCAGCGGCCGCTGCGCGCATCCTCACCCGGCTGCACCGGCTGCGTGCAGGGAAAGCAGCCAATCGACAGATAACCATAGGCGACCAGTGGGTTTTCGCGCAGCGCATGCGCGCGCATGTAGTCGGCCTGGTCCGACGTCGTCCAGTGCGCCAGCGGATTGATGCGAATGCGAGGGCCGACCGCCTCGAACACCGGAAGTGCGGCCCGTGTCGAGGCCTGGAAGCGTTTGCGGCCCGTGAACCAGGCGCGAAAGGGTGCGACGCCACGTGCCAGCGGCTCGACCTTGCGCACGTCGCAGCAGGCATCGGTGTTGTTCTGGTGCAGATTGCCGGTCGGGTCGATCCGTTCGAGCGCCGCTTCGTCCGGCTTGATCACCCGGATGTTGGTCAATCCGAAATCGGCGACCAGCGCGTCGCGATAGCCGAGCGTCTCCTCGAAATGCTTGCCGGTATCGAGGAAGATGACCGGCAGCGTGCGGTCGATCTTGGCGATCATATGCAGCAGTACCGCCGAATCCGCGCCGAACGAAGACACGGCGGCGATCTCGTCGTGAAACAGATCGTTGGCCGATCGTTCGATGATCTCGATCGGGCTGAGATGACCGTAGAGCGCGTCAAACCCCGCCGCTTTGGCGGCGATGCCGTCATCGACATCGGCAATATGGTCAAGCGGCCTTGGCTTCGCCAGCATAGAGCGCCTCCTTGAACGGCGCGGGACCGACACGGCGGTAGGCGTCGATGAATTTTTCCTGCGGGTTGAGCCGAAGGCCGAGATAGGTGTCGACGATCTGCTCGATGGCGTCGGTGATTTCTTCCGAAGAGAAGCCACGGCCGATGATCTCGCCGACCGAAGTGTTCTCGTCGGCCGAACCGCCCAATGTCACCTGGTAGAGTTCGGAGCCCTTCTTCTCGACACCGAGGATGCCGATATGGCCGACATGGTGGTGGCCGCAGGCATTGATGCAGCCGGAGATCTTCAGCTTCAATTCGCCGATCTCGCGCTGCCGCTCCAGCGAGGCGAAGCGGCGCGAGATTTCCTGTGCGATCGGGATCGAGCGTGCCGTCGCCAGCGCGCAATAATCGAGGCCCGGGCACGAGATGATGTCCGAGATCAGGTTGGAATTAGCCGTCGCCAGCCCGATGTCGACCAGCGCGTCATAGACCGCCTTGAGGTCGGCACGCGCCACATGCGGCAGGATCAGGTTCTGCTCGTGGCTGACGCGAAGCTCGTCGAAGGCATATTTCTCGGCAATGTCGGCGACCGCTTCCATCTGGCTGTCGGTCGCATCGCCCGGCACCTCGCCGATACCCTTGAGCGAGATCGTCACCGCCGCGTAGTCGGGGTGGCGGTGCGTCACCACGTTCTGGTCGAGCCAGTCCGAGAAGCCCTTGGAATCCAGCCGCGCCACCTTGACGGCAGCGTCGCCGTCCGGCCGCCCGGTCAGCGCCGGCGGTGCGAAATAGGCCTCGATCGCGCGGATGTCCGCCTCGGGCAGCTTCAGCTCCGCGTCCTTCAATTCCTGCCACTCGGCCTCGACCTGGCGGGTGATTTCCTCGGCGCCGGTCTCGTGGACCAGGATCTTGATGCGCGCCTTGTACTTGTTGTCGCGGCGGCCATAGAGATTGTAAACGCGCAGGATCGCCGTGCAGTAGGAGAGAAGGTCGGCTTCGGGCAAGAAGTCGCGGATCTTCCTCGCCACCATCGGCGTGCGGCCCTGGCCACCACCGACATAGACGGCGAAGCCGAGTTCGCCGGCGGCGTTCTTCTTCAGGTGCAGGCCGATGTCGTGCGTCTGGATGGCGGCGCGATCGCGCTCGGCTCCCGTCACCGCGATCTTGAACTTGCGCGGCAGGAACGAGAATTCCGGATGCACCGAAGACCACTGCCGCAGGATTTCCGCATAGGGACGCGGATCGGCGACCTCGTCGGCGGCAGCCCCGGCAAAATGATCGGCGGTGACATTGCGGATGCAGTTGCCGCTGGTCTGGATGGCGTGCATCTCCACGCTGGCCAGGTCCGCCAGAATCGCCGGAACGTCCGACAGCGCCGGCCAGTTGAACTGGATGTTCTGGCGCGTGGTGAAATGGCCGTAGCCCTTATCGTATTTGCGGGCGATGTGGCCGAGCATGCGCAACTGCTTGCCGTTCAGCGTGCCGTAGGGCACCGCGATGCGCAGCATGTAGGCGTGCAGCTGCAGATAGACACCGTTCATCAGCCGGAGCGGCCGGAACTGGTCCTCGGTGATCTCGCCGGACAGCCGGCGCTCGACCTGGTCGCTGAACTCGGCGACACGGGCCTGGACAAAATCGTGGTCGAACTCATCGTAACGGTACATGCTTCGTCTTTCAGGGCGCGTCCGCCCGTTCACCTGGTGTCCTGGCTATGCCGCCCGCTCGGCCTGCTTGCCGAGGTCGTTGCGGATGGTCGGGCCGGCGGCGCGGATCTTCTCGCGCAGCCGCACCGGCTCGACAACGCCGTCGACGATGTCCGCGTCGATCAGATTGACGTCGACCACTTCATTGTCGGCATGGGCCTTGGCGCCGATCGCCTCCAGCCGATCCTCGGCCGCCTTGTCGTGGGCAAGGTCCGCATGGTCCACCGTCTCGGCCCAGCCGCCATCGGCGTACCACACGGCAATGCCGTCGCCGAGGCGATTGGCGGTCAGTATCTTCATGGCTGAACTCCCTCGGCGGCTGCTACGGGCACGCTCTCGTGCCTGTGTGCCGCGAGCGGCTCGGACCGCTCGAAATTGGCGCCGGCGACGGCGTCGCCGATGATGGTCATGACCGGGCCCGACAGATCGGCGCGCGCTTCCAGCGACGGCAGGTCGGCAAGCGTGCCGTGGAAGCGTCGGCGATTGGCGAGGCTGGCATTCTCGACCACGGCGACCGCCGTGTCCGGCGACAAGCCCGCCTCGATCAGCCGGCCGGCAACTTCGGCCGCGACCGAGCGGCCCATGTAGACGGCAACGGTAGCGCCGGAAATCGCGAGCTTGGCCCAATCCGGCAGTGAATTGCCCTTGAGATCGTGGCCGGTGGTGAACACCATCGAGGAGGAAACGCCGCGCAGCGTCAACGGCAGTTCGAAATCGGCGGCAGCGGCAAAGGCCGCTGTGACGCCTGGAACCACCTCATAGGCGATGCCGGCGTCACGAAGCGCGGCCATCTCCTCGCCGGCGCGGCCGAACACCAGCGGATCGCCCGATTTCAGCCGCACGACGCGCTTGCCCTGACGGCCGAGATCCACCAGCAGCGCATTGATTTCGGCCTGGCTCTTGGTATGGCAGCCCTTGCGCTTTCCCACCGGCAGGCGCTCGGCATCGCGGCGGCCCATGGCGACGATCGCCTCCGGCACCAGCGCGTCATGGACGATGACATCGGCCTCCATCAGCAGACGATGCGCCCGCAGGGTCAGCAGGTCCTCGGCGCCGGGACCGGCGCCCACCAGGGCGATGTGGCCGCGAATGGGCGCGTCGGACAACAGCAGATCGGTGGCGGCTTCGCGCGCCTGTGAAAATTCGCCGGCCTCGACGGCGCGTGCTGGCGCTCCGCCGAAGAAGTCGCTCCAGAAACGGCGACGTACATTGCCCCTGGGCAATCTCTCGGCGGCATTGCGGAACGACGCCGCAAGCGCTGCCAGTGGCCCGAGCGAGGGCGACAGCATGCGTTCGATGCGGCTGCGCAGCATCTGGGCAAGCACGGGGCCCGCGCCTTCGGTACCGATCGCCACGGCGACCGGTGCGCGGTTGACCAGCGCCGGAGTGAAGAAATCACAGAGGTCCGGCCGGTCGACGGCATTGACGGGAATGCCCAGCCGGCGCGCGTCGGCGGCGACGCGACGGTCGAGCGCCTCGTCGCCACTGGCGGCAAACACCATCACGGCGCCTTCAAGCTGCGAAGCATCATACGCGCCGGGCATATGGTTCGCGCCCGTCTCGGCGATGAAGGCCAACAGATCCGGTTCGGCATCCCCAGCGATGATGTGCAGGACCGCGCTCGACTGGGCGATCAGCCGCGCCTTGGCCAAAGCCTCCTCGCCGCCGCCGACAATGGCGACGGCTTCGCCCTCGACCCGCATGAAGACGGGGAAGGCGTTGAGCTTGGTGGTGGCTTGCGACATGACAAAGCAGATCCGGGAACAGGGTCGCAGTTTTACGCCCAAGCGTAAAAAAGCAGAAGCAAAGCACTCGCGCATCCGGTGATGGCAGGCAATCGCTTTTCCGCAACCGCGAAGGGCAGGAGAAAAATATTCCATGCCCATGCACCGGGAGCGCCCGGGCTGCTGAAACGCGCCTTGATTTCAGGCACTTTTAGCTGCCGGCTACCTATCCCACAAAACAGTTTTTTCTAATTTCTACCAATTCAGTAGATTAAAGTCGTGCGGCGGTGATTTCGTCTTCAGCGCCTGTCTGCACGGCCACTCGGTGCTCCGTTCGGGTGGAACGTTGACGGGTCAAAATGCGTTCCCGGTATAGCCACCACTCAACAAGGAGCGTCCCTATGAACACGATCAAACTGAAGCATGGCATTTGGGTTTTGGTGGCCGACGGCGAAAAGGCGCTCCTGCTCAAGAACGCCGGCGACACCAAGTTTCCCAACCTTGAAGTCGTGCAGGTGATGGAACAGGAGAACCCGCCCACACGCGAACAGGGAAGCGACAGCCCCGGTCGATACAATGACGGCCCATCCGTGCATCGCAGCGCGGTCGAGGAGACCGACTGGCATCGCATCGGCAAGGAACGCTTCGCCGAGGAGATTGCCGCCCGCCTCTACAAGCTTGCACATGAGGGTGCATTCGACAGCCTTGTGCTTGTCGCCCCGCCCATGGTGCTCGGCGCGATGCGCAAGAAGCTGCATAAGGAGGTTGGCGACAAGGTGACGGCCGAAATCCCGAAGACCATGACCAACCACGCCATTTTCGAGATCGAGGCGTTGCTGCAGGCAGCCTGACCACGCGCGGCGAAGGCGCCTATCGGGTCGCAGCACGGTCGCCACTGATCCCAGGCACCTGACCGGCAGTCACTCAGCTGCCGGTCAGATTTTTGCCGTCTCGACGTTGATTCGCGGCTTTGCGGGTTGCATCGCCGACACCCCGTCCACCATATTGCAAACAGGCGGCGGCTTAGGGCGGCGCATATCCGACATCGCTGGCTTGAAAGGCGCTCCATAGACAATGCCGCATGACACGCCCCTTATCGCCACCATCGTCGCCGGTCTGGGGCTGGCTTTCGTCTTCGGCGCCCTCGCCAATCGGTTCCGCATTCCGCCACTGGTCGGCTATCTCGTAGCCGGCGTGCTGGTTGGGCCGAACACACCCGGTTTTGTCGCCGACGCCGGCCTTGCCAACGAATTGGCCGAAATCGGCGTCATCCTCCTGATGTTCGGCGTCGGCCTGCATTTTTCGTTGAAGGACCTTCTGTCGGTCCGCGCCATTGCCGTGCCGGGCGCCATTGTCCAGATCGGCTTTGCCACGGCGCTCGGCGCCGGGCTGTCCTGGATGCTCGGCTGGTCGATGGGGGCGGGCGTGGTGTTTGGCCTGGCGCTATCGGTCGCCTCGACCGTGGTGCTGCTGCGCGCGCTTCAGGAACGCCGCTTGATCGAGACCGAGCGCGGCCGCATCGCCGTTGGCTGGCTTATCGTCGAGGATCTGGCCATGGTGCTGGCGCTGGTGCTGTTGCCGGCCCTTGCCGGCGTACTCGGCGGCCAGGAACAGGCCGATGCCCATTCGAGCGGCCTGCTGGCGCTGCCGGCCAGTTACGGCATCTGGGGTGTCGTCGGCGTCACGCTGGCGAAGGTCGCCGCCTTCGTCGTCGTCATGCTGGTGGTCGGCCGCAGGGTCATTCCCTGGATCCTGCACTATGTCGCCCATACCGGGTCGCGCGAACTGTTCCGCCTCTCGGTGCTGGCAATAGCGCTCGGCGTCGCCTTCGGCGCGGCAAAACTGTTCGGCGTCTCGCTGGCGCTGGGCGCCTTCTTCGCCGGCATGATCATGAGCGAATCCGAGCTCAGCCACCGTGCCGCGGAAGAATCGCTGCCGCTGCGAGATGCTTTCTCGGTGCTGTTCTTCGTCTCCGTCGGCATGCTGTTCGACCCGTTCAGCCTGTTCAGCAACGGCCTGCCGATCCTGGCGACGCTGGCCATCATCGTCATCGGCAAGTCGCTGGCGGCGTTCGTCATCGTCGTCGCCTTCGGCTATCCGCTGGCCACGGCCTTGATGATTTCGGCCAGCCTTGCCCAGATCGGCGAATTCTCCTTCATCCTGGCCGAACTCGGCGTCGGGCTGAAACTTCTGCCCGAACAGGGACGGGACCTCATCCTGGCCGGCGCCATCCTGTCGATCGTGCTCAATCCGCTGATGTTCCTGGTCATCGACTGGATGAAGCCGTGGCTCGAGGCCCGCGCCGCCAGGACGGCGCCGCCGGCGGACGCCAAGCCGGTTGCCCCTGCGACGGAACCGGGCCATGTCGCCTCGGTCGCCGTAGCGCCCAAAAAGGAAGACGGCCCGCCACCAAGGACGGCGCTCACCGGTCATGCTATCCTGATCGGCTACGGCCGCGTCGGCGGCCTCGTCGGCGCCGCGTTGAAAGAAGCAGCACGGCCTTTCCTGGTCATCGAGGATGCCGACAAGACGCTGGCGAAGCTGAAAACGGACGGCATCGAAACCGTCGCCGGCAACGCCGCCAACGCCGAAGTCTTCGCCGCCGCCAATCCCGAAGGCGCCACGCGGCTGATCCTTGCCATTCCCAACGCGTTCGAGGCCGGCCAGATCGTGCTCCGGGCACGCGCCGCCAATCCCAACATCAACGTCGTCGCCCGCGCCCATTCGGATGCCGAGGTCGAGCATCTCAAGGGGCTCGGCGCCGATACGGTGATCATGGGCGAACGCGAGATCGCGCGCGGCATTGTCGAAGAGGTGCTTGGCCACAAGCTGCGGGTCGCTGAACCGTCCGCTGCCTGAGCCGGCGCTGCCCACAGGCGCGTTGATCAAGCCACGAATGAACTGCGAAGGCTTGTCACCCTGGCCAGATGAGCGGGCCTTGGCTCGATCAGTTCACACGTGCTGGCCGCCATTGATGTGGATTTCCGAGCCGGTCACGTAGGACGCTTGGCTCGAGCACAGGAAGAAGATGATGTCGGCCACCTCAGCCGTGGTGCCCAGGCGCCGCAGTGGGATGGTCTCGACGATTTTTTCCGTGCCCGGCGACAGGATCGCGGTGTCGATCTCGCCTGGCGCGATGGCGTTGACGCGGATGCCGTGCGGGCCGAAATCATGCGCCATCTCGCGCGTCAGCGAGCCGAGCGCGGCCTTCGACGTCGCATAGGCGGTGCCGGCGAAGGGATGCACGCGGGTGCCGGCGATCGACGTCACATTGACGATCGAGCCCTTGGCCGCCGCCAATTCCTTGAACAGGCCGCGCGCCAGCATGATCGGCGCGAAGAAATTGACCTGGAACACGTCGCGCCAGACATGCATCGGCGTGTCGATCGAGTTCATGCGGCTGTTGCCGTCCTTGAGCTTGGGCGAAATGCCTGCATTGTTGACCAGCGCGTGTAACTGGCCACCATGGGATTCCAGCCGATGGCGGATTTCCGAGACCGCAATACCGACATCTTCCTGATCGGCGAGGTCGACCTTGATGTGATCCTCGGGACCGGCCGGCCACGGGCAATCCTCGGCAAAGGCCTGGCGTGAGCAGGTGATGACGCGCCAGCCCTCGCGCGAAAAGCGCTTGACAGTGGCATGGCCGATACCGCGGCTGGCGCCGGTCAGCACGATGGTTTTTCTGGTATCGGTCTCGGTCATGTCGCGGTCTCCGGGCTGGACATGTAGCCGAATGCCGCCGAGGTGGCGAGAGGCGGATTGACGCCGCCAGCCGGCTGCTCAGCCGCCGCCAAGGATATCCAGGATCGACGTCTGCCGTTTCTTGAGCCGACCGCCGACGCTGCCTGGCGGCACCGGATGTCCGACCGAAGCGGTGGTGCCGTCATCCGCCGGCATATCGAAGCCATCGGCATCGACGGTCTGGGCAGGCCGCGCCGCACGGACCGGCCCTGGCGTCACCTGTGCCGCAGCCTGCGCGGCTGGCGCCTGCTGGCCGACGGACGCCGACGGAACCGGTGCCGGCTGGTTGTTGCTGGCAGAGGGAATCTCGTCGGGGACGATGGTGTCGGCCGGCGTCGATTTCCAGGTGCCGGGCAGCGGCCGCACCGGCACGCCCTCATGCGCGGCGACCATGAATTCGTGCCAGGCCTGCGCCGGCAGCGCGCCGCCGGTGACCTTCTTCATCGCCGTGCCGTCATCATTGCCGAACCATACGCCGGTGGTCAGATTGGCGGTGTAGCCGACGAACCAGGCGTCGCGCGAATTCTGGCTGGTGCCGGTCTTGCCGGCCGACGGCCAGGCGAAAGCCGCCTTCCTGGCGGTGCCGACCTCGACCGTGCCGGTCATCATCGAATTCATCATGCCGACGATCTCGGGCTTGATCACGCGCGGTGCGCTGCCGCCGGCGCTGTCGTAGAGCACCTTGCCGTCTGACGTCGTCACGCGGCGGATGAAATGGATGTCCGGCTTGTAGCCGCCATTGGCGAAGGGCACATAGGCCGAAGTCAGCTCCAATGGCGTCACTTCCGAGGTGCCGAGCGCGATCGAGGTGTTGGCCTGCAGGTCGGACTGGATGCCCATGCGGTGCGCGGCTTCCACCACCGCGTTCGGGCCGACTTCCATGGTCAGCTGCGCGGCAACCGAGTTCAGCGATTTTGCCAGCGCTGTCGCCAAGGTGACCTTGCCAAAGTACTTGCCGCCGTAATTGTCCGGCGTCCAGTTGCCGATCTTGATCGGCGCATCGTTGCGGATGCTGTCAGGCGTGCGGCCGGCCTCAAGTGCCGCCATATAGACAAACGGCTTGAACGCCGAGCCCGGCTGCCGGCGCGCCTCCGAGGCACGGTCGAACTGGCTGGTCGAATAGTCGTAGCCGCCGACCATGGCGCGTACCGCGCCGGAATCGTCGATCGACACCAGCGCGCCCTGGGTGACGTTGAGCTTCTTGCCGCTGTCGTCGATCAGCCGGCGGATCGATTTTTCGGCGAGCTTCTGCAGGTTCAGGTCAACGGTAGAATCGATCACGATATCGCCGCGCACGTCGCCGATCAGGTCGGGCAATTCTTCCATGATGGTGTCGGCGACATAGTTTTCCGAACCGGTCCAGTAGGATGGCGAGCGCGTCGCCGGCGCGCTGAGCGCCGTTTTCAGCTCCTTTTCGCTGATCTTGCCCTCCTCGCGCATGGCGCCGAGCACCAGCTGCGAACGCTCCTCGGCGGCCTTGGGATCGCGCGCCGGCGACAGCCGCGAGGGCGCTTTCAAGAGGCCGGCAAGCAGGGCGGCTTCGGACAGCGTGACGTCGCGCGCGCTCTTGCCGAAATAGCGCCGCGAGGCCGCCTCGACGCCATAGGCGCCGGAGCCGAAATAGACCCGGTTGAGGTACATTTCGAGTATCTGGTCCTTGCTGTGCTTGTGCTCGAGCCATAGGGCCAGCAGCACCTCCTGCACTTTACGCTCCAGCGTACGATCCGGCGTCAGGAACAGGTTCTTGGCCAATTGCTGCGTCAGCGTCGAACCGCCTTGCGAGAAATGCCCGCCGATGAGGTTGGTGACCATGGCGCGCGACAGGCCGATCGGATCGACACCGAAATGCGAATAGAAACGGCGGTCCTCGATGGCGATCACCGCCTCGGGAATATAGGGGGACATTTCGTGCAGGCCGACCGCCTCGCCGCCGCTCATGCCGCGATTGGCGAGCAATTGTCCATCGGCCGAGACGATCTTGATGTTGGGCGCACGATCGGGGATCGACCAGGTCGTGGCCGCCGGCATCTTGGCGCCGTAGTAGATGACGACGCCGGCCACCGCGATGCCGCCCCAGATGGCGAGCACGAAGCACCAGTAGAACAGCCGGCCGAGCACGCCGAACAGCCCGCGCCTGCCTCCGCCGCGCCTCCCCCGCGGCGATTTCGCCTTCGATGATTTGCGTTTGGCGGAGGCTTTGCGGTTGCTCGGCACGACGCGGTCCTCCTCGCTCACCGAAAGACCCGTCTGGGATCTCGCTCGCGGCGGTCCCTCGAAGCTGGGCTCGATGCGACTGTCTCTGCGGTTCGCCATGCGCTGCGCTTGATGTCCCCGGTGCCAATGGCGCTCGGGTTGAAGAGTAGATGCGGCGATTTAAGGGCGGGTTAAGCAGGCCTTCGGCCAAACCTCTGAATTCCGTTAGGAATTTGTTAATCCTCTTCTCTCCGACGCCTGGCTCGATCCCCGAGCCTGCCGTTCCGACAATCGACCGACGGATAGAAGGCCAGCGCCTGCTCCTCGCAGGTGACCGCAACGACATTGTTCGAGCGGTCGACGGACCCCGATCCTTCTAGATCGGCTCGAACTTCACATCCAGATGGTCAGGACCCGCAGCTTGCCGCAACAAGGCGACAAGTTGTTCGCGCCTGTCAACCGGCTGCCTTCGCCAGTTCGAGGCATTGGTTACATGCAGCCAGCCGTCGACCGACATGAAGAAATCCTCGTGCTCGTCATCGCCCTCGCCGCAGCGCAGCAACTTGTTCTCAGTAAATCTGACCAGCGCCTGGTCGATCGTGCGGTAGAGCAGCGGCCAGTTGCCGCCACCTGAGTCCATACGGAATTTGTAGCTCGGCGCGAAATCCAGCCGCTGCCGCAACAGGCTTCCGTCGAAAAAACAGAAGGCCGGCCACAAGAACCAGCCGCCCGGCGTCGGAGTGTCGCGCCGGACACTGCCGTAAACGCTCTTGCCCTTCAGCCGGTCGCGGATTGAAAAAGATTCCGTCGGAAAGATGTCATGGTCGATGAAGCCGAAGACCTTCGGGGCCAAGCCGGTCATGAAATTGCGCACGATCCAGTTGAGCGCCTGGCCGTGCGATCTGCTGACCGTCAGCCTGTTTCTCGGCAACGCTACATAGGGGACGTGCTGGCGCAGGCAGAGGTCGCGGATGGCTTCCCTCGCCTCCTCCTTCTTGCTGTTGTCGAAGACGATATAGCTCTCGTGCTCGGCCAGGTGTCTGCGCACGAGGTGGATCTGCCATGCGATCACATCAGGCCGGTTGAAGGCAACGCTGGCGACGACCGCGTCACGGAACGATTGCTGTCGTCCCTGCAATTCGCTGACCGGCGCGGATGTCCTCAGGAAGCGAAAAGTCCGCCAGTAATAGCGCAGCCACGCCTCGCGTCGTGGCGGCCGGTTCAGCCTCTCCCATTCCGCCACGGTAATCCTGGGCCGCTCTCCGCTCTGCCACGCGTCGGAAGCCCCCAATGTCACGCTCCTGGATCCCGGCGGGTTCAGTTCTGCTGGATTGAAATGCCCTTGTCGTCGATCTTGAGTTCGACGCCTTTCGGCCTGGCCTGCTCGCGGTAGACGTAGACGCCCAGCGCGACGACCACGACGATGAGCGCGCCAATGATGAGATAGAGCGTATTCTGCTTCATGGCGCGCCTTTTGTCGTGCCGAACCTCAGGCTCGTTTCAGCACCCTGACCAGAACCAAAAGGATGATGGCGCCGATCGTGGCGTGGATTATGGAGGCGATGATGCCACCACCGATCGAGAAGCCGATGCGCGGAAACAGCCAGCCGGCGATGAACGCGCCGATAATGCCGACGATGATGTTGCCGATCAGGCCGAAGCCGAAACCCGAAACGATGAGACCGGCGAGCCAGCCGGCGATGGCACCGATGAGGATGAAGACGAGAAGGCTTTCGACGTCCATGGCGGGTTCCTCCGTGCAAGAGGGCGGATGCGGAGCGGAAGGCCCCGAATCGGCCCCGATATCAACGGCTTCAGGCTAGTCGAAAGCAGCCGGCCTCGCCAGCGGCGCTCACTGGTCGTCGTCGTCGCTGGCAGCGGGCCGCCAGCTGGTCGGCTCGACCTTCTTCTGGGTATGGCTGTCGGTGTAGACCCACCAGCCGCCGTCGCGGTATTGCGCTATGGATTCATTGAGGACGCCGTCGCTGTCCTTCCAGGTGACGGTGACCTTGGAGCCGTCGGTCGGCGCAGTCGATATCGGCTTTCTGTCCGCCATTTCATCCCTTTTCTCAACTGTGAGCGAAGATATCCTCTTCGCCCCAGCCCATCAGGTCAAGCTTGGCCCGCGTCGGCAGGAAGCGGAAACAGGCGTCCGCCTCCTTCGTCCGGCCCTCGCGCGCCAGCCGTCCCGCCAGCGCATCGCGCAAACGATGCAGATAGAGCACATCGGAGGCGGCGTATTCGAGCTGTTCGGGCGACAGCGTTTCGGCCGCCCAATCCGACGATTGCTGCGCCTTGGACAGACCGACGCCGAGAAGCTCGAAACAGATGTCCTTCAGCCCGTGCCGGTCGGTGTAGGTGCGCGTCAGCCGCGAGGCGATCTTGGTGCAGAACACCGGCTCGGCCATCACGCCAAACGCGTGGTAGAGCACGGCGAGGTCGAAGCGACCGTAGTGGAACAGCTTGGTCACCCTGTCGTTTGCCAGCAGCTTGACCAGGTTTGGTGCTTCCTTCTGGCCCGGCGCGATCTGGATGACATCGGCGCTGCCGTCGCCAGGCGAGATCTGCACCACGCAGAGCCGGTCTCGGTGCGGGTTGAGGCCAAGCGTTTCCGTATCGATCGCCACCGCCGCGACATCGTAATGCGAAAGGTCGGGCAGATCGTTTTTATGGAAGCGGATATCGCTCATCGTTTTCTCCGGGTCGCGGCGTTACCCGTCCTCGCCGCGATCCGGTGAAAAATCAACAAGAAAACGTGTTTTCCGCGCTCAGCGTGTCAGCGCATCCAGAATGCGCGCCCAGGAGCGCTGGCCCTTGTGGAAGGAGCTGAGCTCGTATTTCTCGTTGGGCGAGTGGATGCGGTCGTCATCGAGGCCGAACCCGACCAGCAGCGATTCCATGCCGAGATAGGTCTGAAAGTCGCCCACCACCGGAATGGAGCCGCCGCTGCCGGTCGTCACCGCGGGCTTTGGCCATTCGTCGGAAAGCGCCGTCTTGGCCTTGGCCAGGAAGGGCGAGTCGTAAGAGAGCTGGATTGCCGGTGAGCCGCCATGAGCATGGAATTCGACCGTACAATCGGCCGGGATGCGTTCCTTGACGAATTTCTGGAAGGCCGCGCGGATCTTGGCCGGATCCTGCTTGTGGACAAGGCGGAACGAGACCTTTGCCGAGGCTTCCGCCGCGATGACCGTCTTGAAACCCTTGCCGGTATAGCCGCCGATGATGCCGTTGAATTCGGCGGTGGGTCGCGCCCAGGTCAGTTCCAGCACCGAGCGGCCTTTTTCGCCCGATGGGATCGACAAGCCGACAGGCCCGAGGAAGGTCTCGGCCGTCTCGCCCAGCGTCTCCCATGATTTCAGCACCTGCGAGGGCGTTTCCTCGACGCCGTCATAGAAGCCCGGGATGGTGATATGGCCGTCCTTGTCGTGGATGTCGGCCAGCACCTTGGCCAGGATGCGGATCGGGTTGGCGGCAGCCCCGCCATACAGGCCCGAATGCAGGTCGCGGTCGGCGGCCTTCACCGTGATCTCCTCGCCGACCAGACCGCGTAGCCCGACGCAGATCGACGGCGTGTCGCGGTCCCACATGCTGGTATCGCAGACCAGCGCGAAGTCGGCCTTCAGCTCCTCGGCATTGGCCTCGAGGAACGGCTTCAGCGAGGGCGAGCCGGATTCCTCCTCGCCTTCGAACAGGATGGTGACCCGGCACGGCAGGCTGCCGTGCACCTGTTTCCAGGCACGGCATGCCTCGACGAAGGTCATCAGCTGGCCCTTGTCGTCGGCCGAGCCGCGCCCGGTGATGATCTTGTGACCAGGTCCCACCTCCTTGATCGCGGGGGCGAAGGGATCGTTTTCCCACAATTCGATCGGGTCGACCGGCTGCACGTCGTAGTGGCCGTAGAACAGCACATGCGGCGCGCCAGCCGGCCCATCATGATGCGCAACCACCATCGGGTGGCCGGGCGTGTCGCGCACACTGGCGTCGAAGCCGATCAGTTTGAGTTCCGCCACCAGCCACTCCGCCGCCTTGCGGCAGTCGGCGGCGTAGGCTGGATCGGTGGAGATCGACTTGATCCCGAGCAGGCCGAAGAGCCGTTCCAGGCTCTGGTCGAGATTCTTGTCGAGACGGTCGAGGACGGGGGAGACTGCGGACATTTGCAATAGCCTTTCGGTTCAGTGCCGGAACCGTAAAGGCAGAGCGGCGAAACGAAAAGCCCGGGACGATTGGACCACGACCCGGATGGCCGCCGCGGGCAAAAAAATGCCGCCGTGGTGGAGGGGGAACCACGGCGGCCTTTTACTCGAAACGATGCGGCAGCCCGGAGAGGGGGGATAGGCTGCCGCAATTGTCCGGTATAGGCGGGGGACGGGCCTTGCTCCGGACTTCGGCGAAAACTGCCGATGACGTCTATTTGGGTCTGTGAACGTGGCGATTCAAGGGCGTCAACGTTACACTTTTGTAACGTGCCCGTGAGCGGGCCTGTATGCCTCCGATCCGTCAGGGTCGCGATCTGTCAGGGTGTTGTATCTGGCGCTGTCTTTGGCATGGACCAAGCCATCGCGCCGCGCTATCCCTGCCCGCATGAAAAAAGGCGATCATCTCTTTCTCATCGATGGCTCCGGCTACATCTTCCGCGCCTATCACGCGCTGCCGCCGCTGACCCGCAAGTCGGACGGCCTGCCGGTCGGTGCCGTTTCCGGCTTCTGCAACATGCTGTGGAAGCTGATGCAGGACGCCCGCAACACCGATGTGGGCATTGTGCCGACGCATTTCGCCGTCATCTTCGACTATTCCTCGAAAACCTTCCGCAACGACCTCTATCCCGAATACAAGGCCAACCGTTCGGCGCCGCCCGAGGATCTGATCCCGCAGTTCGGCCTGATCCGCCAGGCGACCAGGGCGTTCAACCTGCCCTGCGTCGAGATGGAAGGCTTCGAGGCCGACGATCTCATCGCCACCTATTGCCGGCTGGCCTGCGAGGCCGGCGGCGACACCACCATCATCTCCTCCGACAAGGATCTGATGCAGCTGGTTGGCGAAACGGTCGGCATGTACGACCCGATGAAGGACCGGCAGATCGGCATCCCCGAAGTCGTCGAGAAATGGGGCGTGCCGCCGGAAAAGATGATCGACCTGCAGGCGCTGACGGGCGACTCAGTCGACAATGTGCCTGGCGTGCCCGGCATCGGGCCAAAGACCGCGGCGCAACTGCTCGAGCAGTTCGGCGACCTCGACGGATTGCTCGCCCGCGCCGGCGAGATCAAGCAGGAAAAAAGGCGGGAATCGATCATCGCCAACGCCGACAAGGCGCGCATCTCGCGCCAGCTGGTGACGCTGAAGAACGATGTGCCGGTGGCAGAAGGATTGGACGATTTCGTCCTGCATGCCCCCGACGGACCAAAGCTGATCGGCTTCCTCAAGACCATGGAATTCACCTCGCTGACGCGCCGTGTGGCGGAAGCGACCGGCACCGAGGCCGGCGACGTCCAGGCCGTCGCGGTGCCCGTCGAACGCGCCGATAACGCCCATGGCCCCGATGTCGGCGCCGGAACACCGCCCGTTGCCCGGAACGGGACGGGCTCCGAGCCTGGCCAGGCTGCTGAAATCGAGACGACGGAGACGCCAAAACAAGGTGACACCCCTTCCCTCCTGGCCGCATTGCGGCTGGAGAGAGCGGCGACCGCCAAGATCGATACCGCGGCCTATCAGTGCATCCGCGATATCGCGACGCTGAAAGCCTGGGTCGCGGAGGCGCGGGAGGCCGGTATCGCTGCCTTCGACGTCAGGGCCACCTCGACCGATCCGATGCAGGCCGAACTGATCGGCTTGGCCATGGCCACAGCGCCTGGCCGCGCCGGCTATATTCCCTTCGCCCACAAGAGCGGCAATGGCGACCTGCTTGGCGGCGGCACGCTCGAAAACCAGGTTCCGCTTCGCGAGGCTCTGGCGGTCCTCAAACCCCTGTTCGAGGACAGGTCGGTGCTGAAGATCGCGCAGAACCTGAAATATGATCTGGTCATCCTGAGCCGCTACGGCATCGATGTCGCGCCGTTCGACGACACCATGCTGATCTCCTACGTGCTCGACGCCGGCACGCCGCATGGCCACGGCATGGATGCCCTTGCCGACAAATGGCTTGGCCATAAACCCCTTCAACTCAAGGACGTGACCGGTTCCGGCAAGAACTCTGTCGGTTTTGACCAGGTCGATATCGACAGGGCGACCGCTCACGCCGCCGAGGATGCCGACGTGACGTTGCGGCTGTGGCGGGTGCTGAAGCCCCGGCTTGCCGCCAAGGGCCTGGTCTCGGTCTATGAACGCCTGGAGCGGCCACTGGTGCCGGTGCTGGCGCGCATGGAACAGCGCGGCATTTCGGTCGACCGGCAGATCCTGTCGCGGCTGTCGGGGGAACTGGCGCAAGGTGCGGCCCGGCTCGAGGAGGAAATCTACCTGCTCATCGGCGAGCGCATCAACATCGGCTCACCCAAGCAGCTCGGCGACATATTGTTCGGCCGCATGGGCCTGCCCGGCGGCTCCAAGACCAAGACCGGCCAGTGGTCGACCTCGGCGCAGCTGCTCGAAGACCTTGCCGCGGAAGGGCACGAACTGCCGCGTAAGATCGTCGATTGGCGCCAGCTGACCAAGCTGAAATCGACCTACACCGACGCCCTGCCCGGCTTCGTCAATCCCGACACGAAACGCGTCCACACCTCCTACGCGCTCGCCGCGACGACGACGGGCCGTCTGTCGTCTTCCGACCCGAACCTGCAGAACATTCCGGTGCGCACGGCTGAAGGCCGCAAGATCCGGACCGCCTTCATCACCGACAAGAGCCTCCGGCTGGTGTCAGCCGACTACAGCCAGATCGAACTGCGCGTGCTCGCCCATGTCGCTGAAATCCCGCAATTGCGGCAGGCCTTTGCGGATGGCGCCGACATCCACGCCATCACAGCGTCTGAAATGTTCAACGTGCCCGTGGAGGGTATGCCGTCGGAAGTGCGCCGCCGTGCCAAGGCGATCAATTTCGGCATCATCTATGGCATCTCGGCCTTCGGTCTCGCCAACCAGCTGTCGATCCCGCGCGAGGAGGCGAGCGCCTACATCAAGAAATACTTCGAGCGCTTTCCCGGCATCCGCGATTATATCGAGGAGACCAAGGCCTATGCCCGCGAGCACGGCTTCGTCGAAACGATCTTCGGCCGCCGCATCCACTATCCCGACATCAGGTCCTCGAACCCGTCGCTGCGCGCGTTCAACGAGCGCGCCTCGATCAACGCCCGCCTGCAAGGCACCGCCGCCGACATCATCCGCCGCGCCATGATCCGCATGGAGGAAGCCTTGGACAAGGCCAGGCTGTCGGCCCGCATGCTCCTGCAGGTGCATGACGAACTGATCTTCGAAACGGTCGAGGCCGAAGTCGAGGCGACGATCCCCGTCGTGCGCCATGTCATGGAAAACGCGGCGATGCCGGCGGTCTCGATGTCGGTGCCGCTGCATGTCGACGCGCGGGCCGCCAGCAACTGGGACGAGGCACACTGACGCGCTGGCGAAGGCCCTCAGGCCGCTTGCGCCAAACATTTCGCGCAGGTCCCGCGAAATTCGATCACCGCCTTCTTGGCGGCGAAGCCGGTCGAGTTGACCCATTCGTTCAGCCGGTGGTCGACGTCGTGATCGGACATTTCGGTCACCTGCCCGCAAGTATCGCAGATGGCGAAGGCGGTCATCGAGTGGCTGTGGTCGTGCGGCTCGGCGCAGGCGACGAAGGAGTTGATGCTTTCCAGCCGGTGCACGAAGCCTGATTTCACCAGCGTGTCGAGCGCGCGATAGACCTGCAACGGGGCGCGAAAACCGCGCTCGCGAAGCTGATCGAGCAAGGTGTAGGCGCTGAGCGGCCCGCTGGCGATCTCGAGTTTCTCGAGCACGCACAACTGGTTTTTCGTCAGCACATCCCTTGCCGCCATGGTCCTGTTCCACTTGTCTTGCGCCGTTGGCGGGCTGTCCGCGCGTGCAAACGGCCCGATCCCATTCAGATAGCGACGAACCGCCCTCTTTGCTACTCTTCTGTTGTTGTCCCGGGCCAATCGATGACGCGCGGGCACATTGGCAGAAATCTCGACGAGGGTAGCCAAGGGTGTGCCAGGCACCATTGGCCTGCCGACCCACGCGGCGATCAACGCCGCCTCAGGGAGGCCGGCCACGCCCTGACTGGACTTCATCCGCGAAGGCCGGCGCGAGCAATTCCGCCAGCCTTTATTAGCCGGCTTCAGCTATTTCCTCGGCGGGCCTTTGCGTTCGGCGGAAGCAGCCCACAGGTTGATATCGGACTCGCGCGCGTATGTATCGATTTCGGCCAGTTCGGCGTCGCTGAAGTCGAGCACCTTCAGCGCCCCGACGCAATCCTCGACCTGCTCGGGCCGGCTGGCGCCGATCAGCGCCGAAGTAACCCGGCCCCTGCGCAGCACCCAGGCCAAGGCCATTTGGGCCAGCGTCTGGCTGCGCTTACCGGCGATCGCGTTGAGCGCCTTGATGTTGGCAATGGTGCGGTCGTTGATGAAAGCTGTCTTGAGCGACTTGCCTTGGGAGGCCCGGCTGCCATCGGGAATGCCGCCGAGATATTTGTCGGTCAGCATGCCTTGCGCCAGCGGCGAGAACACGATGGAGCCGACGTCGAGCCCCTCGAGCGTGTCGAGCAGTCCGTCCTCCTCGACCCAGCGGTTCAGCATCGAATAGCTCGGCTGATGGATGACGCAGGGCGTACCGAGTTGCCTCAATATGTCGGCGGCCTCGCGGGTGCGCTGCGAATTGTAGGACGAGATGCCGGCGTAGAGCGCCTTGCCCGAACGCACCGCATGGTCGAGCGCGCCCATGGTTTCTTCGAGCGGCGTATCGGGATCGAAGCGGTGCGAATAGAAGATGTCGACATAGTCGAGGCCCATGCGCTTCAGGCTCTGGTCGAGGCTGGCCAGCATGTATTTGCGCCCGCCCCATTCGCCGTAGGGGCCGGCCCACATTTCGTAGCCGGCCTTGGTCGAGATGATCAGTTCGTCGCGATAGGCGGCAAAATCAGTACGCAGTATCTCGCCGAAAGCCGTCTCGGCCGAGCCGGGCGGCGGCCCATAATTGTTGGCGAGGTCGAAATGGGTGATGCCAAGATCGAAGGCCTTTCGCACGATCGCCTGCTTGGTCCGATGCGGCGTGTCGTCGCCGAAATTGTGCCACAGCCCGAGCGAGATCGCCGGCAGCTTGAGGCCGGACCGACCGCAGCGGTTGTAGATCATTTTCTCGTAGCGGTTTTCAGCGGCGATATAGGGCATGGGGAAATCCTCGAATCTGAACGGACAGGCACCGTCATCGCAGAGGCGATGAGCATGCCCGTACCCATCCTTTACCCCCTCCCCGGAGGAACGGGGAGAGGGGTAAGGCAAAATTATCGATAATCCATGCGACTACGTCTTCTTGGCCAGCAGCTCCTTGGCCTGCTTGACGCCAAGCGCGGCCGGACGCTCGCAAGTGGTCTGCATGGCGACGAACTTGCCGGTTTCGCCGGAGCGCAGGAGGCCGGTCATGACATCGACGGCATGCAGCGCGAGTTCCATCGAGCAGCGGTGCGGCCGCCCTTCGGCGATCGCCAACGCCATGTCGGCCAGGCCCGCCGTGCGGTAATTGGCCATCATGCCTTGGCCATGCATCTCATTGGGAACGCCAAGCGGATGCTTCCATTTCGGCAGCTTCTTGACCGGCTTGCCTTCTTCGGTGAAGCGCACGTCGCCGCCGAAGAAGTTCGGATCCGGCACGAACACCGTCCCGGCCTCGCCATAGAGTTCCATCGGCGCGTGGCCGTGAGCCCACACATCCCAGCTGGTGTTCAGCGTCACCACGGCGCCGTTCTCGAATTCCAGCAGGCCATGGATGGTGGTCGGCGTGTTGACCGGGATTTTTTCGCCTGCGCGCGGCTTTGAGCTGATGGTGCGTTCCTTGGCGGGAGTCGTCGCGAAGGCCGCCACCTGCTTTACCGGCCCGATCAGCTGGATCAGATTGGTGATGTAGTACGGTCCGATGTCGAGCACTGGTCCCGCCCCTGGCTGGAAGAAGAAGTCGGGATTGGGGTGCCAATGCTCCATACCGTGGCCCATGACGTGGCAGGTGCCGCTGGTGATCTTGCCAAGCTTCCCCTCGTCGATCAGTTCGCGCACCAGCTGGTGCGCGCCGCCGAGGAAGGTGTCCGGCGCCGAGCCGATGCGCAGCCCCTTCTTCTGCGCCCGCGCCCTGAGGTCCTGGCCCTCCTTGAGCGACAGCACGAATGGCTTTTCGGAATAGACATGCTTGCCGGCATCGAGCACCTGCTTCGACACCTCGTAATGCACGGCCGGAATGGTCAGGTTGACGATGATGTCGATATCGTCGGCCTTGAGCAGATCCTCGACGGTCTCGGCGCGCAGCTTGAATTCCTTCGCCCGCGCCCTGGCCGCGTCCATGTTGATGTCGGCGCAGGCGCGCATCTCGATGCCGCGAAACAACGGCGCCAGCGAAAAATACGCCTTCGAGATGTTGCCGCAGCCGATGACGCCAACACCCAGTTTCCCAGTACCCAGCTTCTTTGCCATGGTGGTTGTTCCTAGTAGCTCTTGACGGTTGCGATCGAGCGGCGGGCGAAGCGCTCGATGTCGTTGGGATTGTCCTGTTCCATGACAAAATATTTCGCCGCGCTCTTGGCTCGCAGCACCTTGATCAGGCCGGCCCAATCGATCGTGCCGTGGCCGACATCCGACCAGCCATCCTCATCCAGCCCCTCGCCCGCCTTCGCCATGTCCTTGACGTGGACGGCGACGATGCGCTGGCCGTGCTTTTCGATCCAGGGCAGCGGATCGGAGCCGCCGCGCACCACCCAGGCGACGTCCATTTCCCAGCCTATATCGGGCGCGGACGACAGGATATGGTCCTGCGGCACCGAGCCGTCGGCGAGTGTCTTGAACTCGAAATCATGGTTGTGCCAGGCGAAGCCATAGCCGGCCTTCGACGCGACCTCGCCGACCTTGGCCAGGCGCTCGCCAAAGGCGCGCCAGCCGGCGGCGTCGGATGGCCTGTCCTCGGCCATCAGATAGGGACAGATCAAAAGCTTGACGCCGAGCGTTTCGGCGATCCGGCGCACACCGTCGAAATCATTCTCCAGCGCATCGATGGAAAAATGCCCGGTCGGCATGGCAAGGCCGTTCTTGTCGAGCTCGGCGCGGAAGGCCTTGGGATCGTCATAGACGCCGCCGAACCCTTCGACCTCGGCGTAGCCGAGCTTGCCGAGCATTTCGAGCACATCGGTCCAGGGCAAGAAATTGCGGGCGCTGTAAAGTTGGAATGACCAGTTCATCGTCTCTGTCCGTTCTGCTTGGGGATTGTCCTTGGGAGGATGGTTTTCTTGGGAGCTACATGCGGTTGCCGGATGGAGTATCGAACAGCGAGGCGCGGGCAGGATCAAAGCCGATCCTGATCGGGTCGCCATTGCGCAGCGTTTTTTCCGCCTCGACACGGAAGGAAAAAATGCGGCCGCCGAGCTTCGTCCACACCAGCGTATCGGAGCCCATCGGCTCGACGATCTCGACGGCGGCATCGGTGGCGAAGGGCATGGAATTCGCGGCCTCGCCAAAGGCAACGTGCTCGGGGCGAATCCCGAACACGCAAGGCCCGCTCTTGTTGCCGGCGCCATCGAAGCCATAGCGCTCGAGCGGTATGGTCAAATCCCCGGTCTTGAACACCGCCGTCGTGCCGGTCTCCAGCTGCCCCTCGACGAAATTCATCGCAGGCGAACCGAGGAAGCCGGCGACAAACCGGTTGACCGGGCGGTTGTAGATGGTCTGCGGCGCGTCGAGCTGCTGGATGACGCCGCCCTTCATCACCGCGATGCGGTCGGCCAGGGTCATCGCCTCGATCTGGTCGTGGGTGACATAGATCATCGTGTTCTGCAGCTTGCGGTGCAGAAGCTTGATCTCGACGCGCAGCTCTGAACGCAGCTTGGCATCGAGATTGGACAGCGGTTCGTCGAACAGGAAGACGTCGACATCGCGCACCAGCGCCCGTCCGATCGCCACGCGCTGGCGCTGGCCGCCGGAAAGGGCCGCCGGCTTGCGCTGCAGCAACGGCTCGATCTGCAGGATCTCGGCGGCGCGCGCGATGCGCTTGGCGATCTCGTCCTTGGCGATGCCGGCGACACGCAGCCCGAAGGACAGGTTCTTCTCCACCGTCATTTGCGGATAGAGCGCATAGGACTGAAAGACCATGCCGATGCCGCGGTCCTTGGGCTCTTCCCAGGTGACGTTCTTGCCCTTGATGAAGATGCGGCCTTCCGAAATGTCGAGCAGGCCGGCGATGCAGTTGAGCAAGGTCGACTTGCCGCAGCCGGAGGGTCCGAGCAGCACGATGAACTCGCCTTCGGCGACATCGAGATTGAGCGTCTGCAGCACCGAGACCGCGCCGAAGTTCAGCGACAGGTCTTGGATCGAAACGCTGGTGCCGTTCGCCGCCATCGCCATCACCCTTTCACCGCGCCGGCGGCGATGCCGCGCACGAACAATTTGCCGGAAATGAAATAGACGATCAGCGGCACCAACCCGGTCAGGATGGTGGCGGCCATGTTGACGTTGTATTCCTTCACGCCTTGCACCGAATTGACGATGTTGTTGAGCTGCACCGTCATCGGATAGGTGTCGGGACGGGTGTAGACGACGCCGAACAGGAAGTCGTTCCAGATGCCGGTCACCTGCAGGATGACGGCGACGACGAAGATCGGCAGTGACATCGGCAGCATGATGCGCAGGTAGATGCCCCAGAAGCCGGCGCCATCGACGCGCGCCGCCCGGAACAGTTCCTCCGGCATGGAGGTGAAATAATTGCGGAACAGAAGCGTCAGGATCGGCATGCCGAAAATGGAATGCACGATCACCAGGCCGGTAAGGCTGCCATAGAGGCCGATCTCGCGCAGGATGATGACGATGGGATAGATCATCACCTGGTAGGGAATGAAGGCGCCGACGATCAGGATGACGAAGAAGGTGTCGGCGCCCTTGAAGCGCCAGTTGGCCAGCGCGTAGCCGTTCACCGAGGCGATTGCGATCGACAGGATCACCGAGGGAACGGTGATGCGCACCGAATTCCAGAACCCGCGCGAGAGCCCGTCGCAATTGAGTCCGGTGCAGGCCTGCGACCACGCCTTGACCCAGGGCTCGAAGGTGATCTCGAGCGGCGGCGAGAAAATGTTGCCGAGGCGGATCTCCGGCATGCCCTTCAGCGAGGTGACGACCATCACATAGAGCGGCAGGAGATAGTAGAGCGCCACCACGACGAGCGTGCCGTACAGGAAAATGTTACGGCGCGAGAACATGTGCCGCGGCTTCGGTCCGCTCGGGCCGGAGGCGCCAGCCCGGAGGTTTGACGACGTGGCGGACAAGGAGACGGCATGATCAGACACGCTTGCGGCCTCCGAATTCAAGATAGGCCCACGGCACGATGACGATCATCACCGACAGCAGCATCATGGTCGAGGCGGCAAAGCCCTGGCCGAGATTCTGGGCGAAGAACATGTAGTCGTAGACGTATTTGGCCGGCACTTCGGAGGCGATGCCCGGCCCGCCGCTGGTCTGCGCGACGACGAGGTCATAGACCTTGACGATGCCGGACGCGATGATCACCAGCGTGGTGATGAAAACCGGCCGCATCATTGGGATGATGATGAACAGATAAGTCTTCCACATGGGAATCCCGTCCACCCGTGCGGCCTTCCAGATGTCCTCGTCGATGCCGCGCAGGCCCGCCAGCATCAGGCACATGATTAGCCCCGTGCCTTGCCAAAGCGCCGCGATCGATATGCCGTAGATGACGATGCTGGAATTGTAGAGCGGATTGAAGTCGAAGCTGGTCCAGCCGAGGCTTCGTACCACGCCCTGGACGCCGAAATCCGGATTGAGCAGCCATTGCCAGACAAGGCCGGTGACGATGAAGGAGAGCGCGAAGGGGTAGAGGAAGATGGTGCGGAACGTGTCCTCGAAACGGATCTTCTGGTCGAGCAGGGCCGCCAGCAGAAAACCGATCACCAGCGAGAACACCAGTGAGATCACACCGTAGATCAAGAGGTTCTCGATCGAAATCAGCCAGCGCGGCGTCGCCCACAGCCGGTAATATTGGTCGAGCCCGACGAAATTCAGCCGCGGCAGCAGCTTCGAATTGGTGAAGGAGTAGAGCACCGTCCACGCGGTGCCGCCGACAAAGACCACCATTGCGGTGAGGATCATCGGGATCGAAGCGACCTTCGCATTGAGATTGCGGAAGAGTTGGCTCGGGCGTTCGCTCTTGCTCATCGGTACAGCCGTGCTGGATCGGATAAGGGCGGAAAGTCAGCACGCCTTGGCTCCCGGCCCTGCCTGGCAAGGTCGGGAGCGGACGGCTCGTCGGTCGTCAATCAGCCGAAGCGATGATGTCGGCGAAGCGCTTCTGCGCCTCTTCGAGGCTCATGTCGGGCTTGGCGAAGAACTCCGAGAACAGGTCCTCCTTCTGCTTCTGGCTGTCCTGCGAGAGCAGCTGGTCCGTCCATGGGATGACCGCGCCCTTGGCCAGGATAGCGAGGCCTTTCTTCATGCAATCGTTGGCCGCGTTGAGATCGACGTCGCCGCGCACCGGCAGCGAGCCCTTCTTGAGGTTGAAGGCGACCTGGGTCTTGGGATCGAGCAGCGTCTCGGCCAGCACCTCCTGCGCCTTGGCCTTGTCGGCGTCCTTGAGCAGCGGAAAATAGAAGGCGTCGCCCCCTGTAGCGATGACCTCGTTCAGGCCGAGGCCGGGAAGGCAGGTGTAATCCTTGCCGGCGGTCTTGCCGGCGACCTGGAACTCGCCCTGCGCCCAGTCGCCCATGATCTGGCCGCCGGCCTTACCGGTGATGACCATGTTGGTGGCCTGGTTCCAGTCCTGCACATTCGTGTTCTTGGCCATCTTGCGCGCATCGTCGGCCGCTTTGAACACCTTGGCGACTTCAGGACCGGCTGCGAACTTGGCGTCCTTGTCCTTGTAGACCTTGAGGAAGGTGTCGGTTCCGCCGACCGCGGCAAGCAGCACGTCGAAGGCGCCCGATGCCTGCCAGGCCTGCCCACCGACCGCGAGCGGCACGATGCCTGCCTTCTCCAGCGCCGGAGCGGCGGCCACATACTCGTTCCAGTTCTTCGGCACCGGCACGCCGGCCTTCTCGAACGCCGCGTTCGACAGCCACAGCCACTGCCAGGAATGGATGTTGACCGGCACGCAATAGATCTTGCCGTCGATGGTGCAAGAGTCGAGCAGGCTCTTGGGCCGTACCACTTCCGTCCACTTGCCCTTGGTGGCGACATCGGTGAGATCGCGCATCAGGCCAGCCTGAACCAGCTCTTCCGCTTGCCTGCCGTGATTGAACTGCGTGGCCCCCATCGGATCGCCGCCGGTGATGCGGCTGATCATGATCGGCCGCGCCGTGCCGCCGGATCCGGCGATGGCGCCGTCGACCCAGTGATTGCCGGTGGCGTCGAATGCCTTGGCGAGTTCGGCGACCGCCGCCGCCTCGCCGCCGGAGGTCCACCAATGGGTGACTTCCAGATCGGTCGCGGCCGCCGGCCCGGCAAAGTTGAGAGCAACCGTCGCGGCAAAGGCAGCGGTCAGGAATTTGTATCGCATTTCGGCTTCCTCCCAGAAATCTGAAACGTTACAGATTTTCGATACGGCAATTGAAGACCATACGCAACCCCTTCCGGCAGAATGTCACTTTGACATTTTTCGAGCTGCGAACAAAATCATCTCGCTGCCGCGGCATTGTGCGACGCAATATGCAAAACTGCACCGCTCTCTAGGTAAGAGCAGCAAGAAACTTGGCAAGAGCACGCTTCCCTCTGAATCCCAACGTTTTTTCGGCGTGCGGTTGACGGCGTCTTTTTTGCGTCCGCCCGCGCCCGTTTACACCGATCGTGACAAGCTGTAACGTTTCAGTATACTACTTCCACTGCAGGTGACGCGCCATGGGGAGCGGCCGCAACATTGCCGGGCTGCCCGGCGGCTGCTATGCGCCTGATGGGCGGGACGGATGAACAGACAGCGCACGGCCAAGGATGACGAGGCGACGGCACAGGAGCGGCCGACGCTGAAGACGCTTGCCTTCATGACCGGGCTCGGCGTCACCACCGTCTCGCGGGCCTTGAAGGACGCGCCCGAGATCGGCGCCGAGACTAGGCGCCGAGTCCAGCTCGTGGCCAAGCAGATCGGCTATCGGCCGAACCGCGCCGGCGTGCGCCTCAGGACCGGCAAGACCAATGTCATCAGCCTCGTGCTCAACACCGAGCACGAACTCATGAGCTTTGTTTCCGACATCATCTATGGCGTCACGGAAGTCATCGCCGACACGCCCTACCACCTGATCGTCACGCCCTATTCGCGCTCGCAGGATCCGCTGGATCCGGTGCGCTATCTCGTGGAGACCGGCTCCGCCGACGGCGTCATCATTTCACGCACGCAGCCGAACGATCCCCGCGCCCGCTACATGCTGGAGCGCGGCATTCCCTTCGCGACCCACGGCCGCACCGATATGGGGCTCGTGCATCCCTATCATGATTTCGACAATTACGCCTTCGCGGCCGAGGCGGTGCGCCATCTCGCCGGCCTGGGCCGCCGCCGGCTCGCTTTGGTGACGCCGCCGGTGGGTTTGAGCTACTACCGCCACACGGTCGACGGCTTTGCCGACGCTCTGAGCGAAGTCGGCGCCAGCGAGGTACCGTTCAACACCGTTTCGATCGACCACTCGATCGAACAGATCAGGAGGAGGACCGCGCAGCTGATGCGGCGCGACATCAGGCCGGACGGCATCGTCAGCAGCGCCGCCGCCGCGACCCTCGCCATCGTCGCCGGCATCGAGGACGCCGGCTTGAAGCTCGGCCGCGACGTAGACGTGGTGTCGAAGCAGTCGTCGGAACTGCTGCATCTGTTCAGGCATGAATTGCTGGTCGTGAACGAAGACTTCCGCCTGGCCGGGTCCGAACTCGCCCGCTCGGTGCTCGGCTGGATCGGCGGCGCCGCGCCCGGCTCGCTGCAGAGCCTGAGCGAACCGAAGGGCGTCGTGGCCTATCGGCGCTCTGACTGAGCGTCTGCCCGGATCTGATCGGGCAAGTCCACATGCATCCCGTCAAACCAGGAACCGTTCTGGTCGGTAGCCCCGCGGTTCACATGAAGTCCGAAGCCGGTTGCTCCCGGATCGGCTAGTTCGGCACGAAGCCGCATGCTCGGGATCAGATAATCGCCACCATTCTGCCGCCGATAGGGAATGGGCGCCGTGGTCGCCAGTGTCCGCATCCGTTCGCGCAGGCGTTCGGCGACAAGCTCGAAGCCCGCCGCATCGAGACGGTCC
Organism: Mesorhizobium sp. B2-3-14; assembly: GCF_006442175.1. NCBI lineage: Bacteria > Pseudomonadati > Pseudomonadota > Alphaproteobacteria > Hyphomicrobiales > Phyllobacteriaceae > Mesorhizobium > Mesorhizobium sp. B2-3-14. Next base: position 138,800 of record NZ_VFVP01000010.1, read on the forward strand.
GCACTGTACATCACGAACGGCGGAAGCACGTCGTAGCCCGGATAATAGAGGATTCCGTGATTGATCGGGAACAGCAGGTCGTCGATCGGTCCGTTGACGCCGCGCGGGGAGTAATGATCCTCCCAGCCGCCGGCTGTCACAATCAGCATCGCTCGCTTGCCCGCGAGTGTGCCCTCGCCGTACCGGTCACCCCATCGCTTGTCGCTATGTTCGCCGACGCCGTAGGCGAAGCCGTAGGCGAAGACCCGATCGACCCAGCCTTTCAAAATCGCCGGCATGGTGAACCACCACAGCGGAAACTGCAGGATCAGCGCATCGGCCCAAAGCAGCTTCTCGATCTCGGTCTTGACGTCTGCGGTCAGAGCATTGGACTCGTATGCTTGTTTGGAGGCCCCCACCGGCACCAGCCGCGCGTCTGGCGAAAGCTCGGGGAAGTCAGCGCGGTCGACCTCCGATTTCCAACCGTCCGCATAGAGGTCGGACACCCGAACCTCGTGGCCTTGAGCCTTGAGTTCCTTGACGGCGACGTCACGCAGCGTGCCGTTGAGCGACCGTGGCTCGGGATGGGCAAAGACAAGTAGGACTTTCATGATCCGTCGATCCTCTGTTGGAAACATTGACCCTGAGATAGCCAACAGCCGCATCATCCGCTACATGTCGAGAATGCATAATATTCTGCCGATTAATGGATAAATCAGCTGTCACGCTCGAGCGCATGCGCACCTTCGTGCGCGTTGCTGAACGAGGCAGTCTGTCGGCGGTCGCGCGTGAACTCGGGATCGGCCAGTCGACAGTCACGCGCCATTTGAGGGAACTGGAGGAGGCCGTCGGCGTCGCCCTGCTCAGCAGGACCACCCGGCGTGTCACGATGACCGATGAGGGCAGCCGCTATTATGCAGACAGCGTGCAGATCCTGCGCCTTGTCGAACAGGCGGGCGACGAGGTTCGCGGCACGCGCGCGGCGCCCGCGGGCACGATCCGGCTCTCCTGCACCGCCGCCATTGGGGTGCTGCATGTCAGCCGGCTTATCTTCGCGTTTCAGGACCGCTATCGCGACATCGGCGTCGATCTCAGCCTCACCGACGAACGCATCGACCTCGTCATGGAAGGCGTCGACATCGCGCTTCGTCTCGGCCCGCTCACCGACAGTTCCATGAAATTGCGAGCGCTCGGCCAATCCCGGCGACTGCTCGTGGGGGCGCCCGACTATCTCGCTGAACGCGGCAGGCCTGAAGGTCCCGGGGACCTGGCCGATCACGAAGGTATCCGGATGTCAAACGTTGCCGGCAGCGACACCCTTGTGCTGCAAGGACCAGACGGCAACCGCCATACAGTGCCGTTTGCAGGGCGCCTCCGGGTCGACCACGGGCTTGCCGCACGCGAAGCCCTGCTCGCCGGGCGCGGCATTGCGCCCGCCCACCAATGGCTTGTCGGCGATCTCCTGGCGTCCGGCCGGCTTGAAGCGATTCTGCCGGACTATGCGCTGCCTTCGGTTCCGCTCAGCATGCTGATCGTCCCCGAACGGGCGGGCATCGCCCGGGTCCGGCTGCTGGTCGATTTTCTTGCCCAACAGATCGGCGGCATCCCCGGGATCGAGAAGCCGCATGTGGAGCGATAAGTATTCCGGCACGGCAGCCAAGCTAAGCCGGATGTCTTCATGAGCGTGATCTAGCCAGCTGCGCCGCTGCCCCACGGTCCGTGGAACGCGCCCTGCTCGCCGATGCGCTCGAAACCATGCGCCCCGAAGAAGTCGCGCTGCGCCTGGATCAAGTTCGAGGTGCCGCGGCCCTGGCGGTAGCTGTCGAAATAGGCAAGAGCCGAAGACAGTGCAGGCACCGGCGCGCCGACTTCGGAAGCCCTCGCCACGACGCGCCGCAGCGACGGATGCGCCTCCTGCATCAGGCTGATGAAAGCTGGCGCCATCAACAGGTTGGTGGAAGCGCCGCCACTGAAAGCCTCGGCCATCGTGTCGAGCATCTGCGAGCGGATGATGCAGCCGGCGCGCCAGATCTTGGCGATGGTCGGCATCGGCAGGTTCCAGTTGAACTCCTTCGAAGCGCCGCTCATCACCGCGAAGCCCTGCGCGTAGGCGGCGATCTTGCCGGCGAACAGCGCCAGTTCGAGGTCTTTCAGCAGCGCGTCCTTGTCGCCGGAAATCCTGGTCACGCCGATATTGCCATAGGCTTTTTCCGCCGCCTGCCGCTCGTCCTTGATCGACGACAGCACGCGCGCCGCCACCGCCGCTTCGATCGCGGTTGCCGGAATGCCGAGCTGCTGCGCCTCGATGACGGACCATTTGCCGGTGCCCTTCTGGCCGGCGCGGTCGAGGATGATGTCGACCACCGGCTTGCCGGTCTTCGGATCGTCGGCGGCGAGCACCTTGGCGGTGATCTCGATCAGGTAGGAATTGAGCCGGCCCTTGTTCCAGTTGGAAAATACCGTGGCGATCTCCTTCGGCCCCATGCCCAGGCCGTCACGCAGGATGCCGTAGATTTCGGCGATCATCTGCATGTCGGCATATTCGATGCCGTTATGGATGGTCTTGACGAAATGCCCGGCGCCGTCGGTGCCGAGCCATGCGGCGCAAGGTTCCTCCTTGAACTTGGCGGAGATCGCGGTCAGCACCTTCTCGACGCGCTTCCAGGAGTCTTCCGTGCCGCCGACCATGATCGAGGGTCCGTGGCGCGCGCCCTCCTCGCCGCCGGAGACACCCATGCCGATGAAGGTCAAACCCGAGCCAGAGAGCTCGGAGAAGCGCCGCATCGTATCGCGGAAATTGGCATTGCCGGCATCGATGACGATATCGTTGTCGGACAGCACGCCACGCAGCGCTTCGATCTGCTCGTCGACCGGCTTGCCGGCCAGCACCATGATGATGATCGGACGCGGCGGCCGGATCGCGGCGGCGAGTTCCTCCAGGCTGTAGCAGGGGACGACCATGTCCCTGAGCGCACCGGAATTCTCGACGAAAGCGTCGGTGCGTGCCCTTGTGCGGTTGAAGACGGCGATGCGGTGCCCGTGCTCGGCGATGTTCAGCGCCAGGTTGGAGCCCATAGTGCCAAGGCCGATCAGGCCGATTTCGGCTTTTTCCATCGTTTCTTCCCTGCTTTCGGATCTGGTGTTTTCGAGCTTGCGCTCATTGTTGCTTGAATGATTGACGGCCCTTCAGGCCCGCGTCAACCGCCTCGCCCAATTGTGTGGCTGGGACGTTACGGTCTGATGTCGACCGGCGCCTCGATCTTCACCATCTCGAAGTCCGAGACCAGGATGTCTATGCGCACCATCCAGCGGCCGGGTACCGGGATGATGAGGTTGTCGACACGCCAGCTGCCGTCGCCGGGCCTGGTCGCCGCGCGCTTCAGCGGTTCGATGCCGGAATCGGGCTTCGACAGCACCAGCGTCACCTCCTTGGCGTCGAGCGGTCCGAAATCGCCGGTCATGATGATCATCGAGGCGACCACCGGCCCCGCATGGCCTGGCGTGATGCTGAGATCGGCCATCGCCTGCAGCGCGTGGATGTGGACCGAAACCGGCTGCGCCGCCGCGATCGCCAGTGCTCGTGGCGGCGGCGTGAAGCGCCAGCTCGCGGCGACCCCGAAGATCGCCAGCACGATCAGCACTTCGACGCCGACCGAGCGGGTGAGCCTGCGTTGCACCTCGGTCGCTCCCGCCTCGGCCGAAGCGGTGAGCTTCCAGCGGTTGACGGCGGCGAGCGTGAACAGGAAGACCAGCAGCGCGAGCTTGACCAGCAGCAGCCGGCCATAGGCTGTGTCGACCAGCGCCGAGGGTATCTGCACCTGGATCACGGCCAGCACGATGCCTGCCGCGGCAAGCAAGGCCACCACAGGCAGGATTGCCCATGAGAAGTGGTGCAGGAATTCGACGGCGCCCGCTGCTTGACGCTTCAGCGCGAGACCGAGCGGCACCAAGGCGCCGGCCCAGAAAGCGATGCCGACGCCATGCACGAAGACCAGCGGCCGTGTCAGCCATTGCGGCTCGGCCGCACTCGCATGGCCGCTGGCGGCGAGTGCGACGCCGACGCCAGCCAGCCCGGCAAGGGCAAGCGGCCTGGCGGCCGCGCGCGGTCCGGCCAGCGACAGCAGGCCAAGTCCCAAGGCGACCAGGGCGATCAGCACCGTCCAGCCGAAGCTGGTGCCGAGCCCGGTGCGCCAGATCACCGGCTGCGCCAGATGGGAGAGCGGCCCCCCCAGCGCATCGAGACCCTGAAAGCCCAGCGACAAGGGCGCCGCCACCAGCCCGCACAAGATCGCGGCCGCGACAAAGCGCTGGCCTGCACGGCCATCCCCGGCCAGCCAGGCAAAGGCGAACGCGCCGCCAATGCCGAAGAAAAGGCCTATGTAGAGAAAAACCTTGCCGATCCAGATCGCCGACCGCAGCGGCCAGTCAATCGCCTCGGAGACGGCCGGCGGCTCGCTTGGCGCGCCGACGGAAAACAGCAGCGAGCCGCCGACCGGATGGCCGTCGGCGGAAATGACACGCCAGCTCAGCACATGCGTACCGGATTTGAGCGCCCGCGGATTGTCGATCTCGACCGTCTGGTCGCTGAGACGGAAGTGGGTCAGCGGAACCGGGGTGCCGTCGGGCATCACCAACGTCAGCACCAACGGCGAGACCGGCTCGCTGAAGGTCAGCGAGAACCGCGCCGGGGCCTGCGCCAGCACCGCACCGTCGGCCGGATCGGTCTTGATCAGCGCCGCATGGGCAAGGGCCGGGCTTGTCGAGGCCATGACGATGAACGCCATGGCCGCGGCGAGCAGCCCGCCGGCAATCCAGCCGACGAGCTTGCTGTTCGTATCGGCTATCCAGGAAGGTATTGCGATCATGCCATGCCATGGGGATGCGGCGCTCCGACAGGCAGAGCGCCAGGGAGAAAAGCTATTTCTTCGGCGTGAGCTTGATGCCGGGCGCCGGGTTCTCCAGCGCGTCCTCATCCTGTCCGGCCGCCGGAATCTCGATCCAGCGGGCGGCGGCATCGCCGCATTCCTGCACCACCGGGAAGTACAGCTTCTGGCCGACGGGCAGGTCGGCCGTCAGCGTCGCGCGGAAGACGAACTCGTCGTAGAATTCATCCGGCAAATTGCCGCCGCTCCAGTCGACTTCCTTGACCCCATCGGCAACCGCCTGGCCGTAGAGCTGGTACGATTTCTCGTACTTGCCCTTCTTGGTCTGCAGCGTCCAGCCCGACTTGGGCATCGGCTTCACCGCGATCACCCCTTCCGGGATCTGCACGCGCACCGCCGTCGTGGCCTTGCCGTCGCAACCGTGCGGCACGCGCAGTACAGCCTTGTAGGTCGAGCCGACTGCCGCCTCCTGGGTCTCCAGCGTGATGTGCGCGAAGGCGGCATTTGTCCCCAGCACGAGAAACGCTCCGGCCGCCAAAAGATATTTGTTCATGATGGTCCCTCTGATTTCAAAATTGGTGATCGGCGCGATCAATTGGCGTGGTCGTCCATGCCGCCCATTTCGCCCATGCCTTCGACGGCGAACTCGATATTGACCGTGCCGGCCTTCTCGAAGGTCAGCGTGGCGGCGAATTTTTCACCCTGCCTGGGTTGCCGCTTCAGGCCGATGAACATCAGGTGGTAGCCTCCCGGCGCCAGCGCCACCTTGCCGCCTGCCGGGACTTCCAGGCCACCATCCACTGGCCGCATGGTCATGACGCCGTCCTTGACGCCCATTTGATGCAGCTCGGCCTTTTCCGAGACGTCGGAGGAAATCGACAGCAGCCGGTCTGGTGTACTGCCCTTGTTGACGATGGTGAAATAGCCGCCGGCCACCTTGGCGCCGGCTGGCGTGGCGCGCGACCAGGGGTGTTCGATTTCGAGATCGCCGACCTTGAATTCATGCGCCAGGACGGCCTGGGCGCCCAGGAAGACAAGCGCGAGGGCTAACGCGGCAATGCCGAGATCGGCTTTGAAGCGAGACAGGGTGCGGCCGAACACAGTGCCCGCCAATATACGGAAAGAATGGGACATGGTTGCTCCATGACGTGATGATCGCGCCGTCGCCGGTCGCGAATGCTTGATCTTGGATGAGTACGCTCGCGAAAGGTTCCGCAAGCAAGCAGGCTCAAGCCGCCAATGGCGGCGCGCGCGGGTTCGATGGGGAGCGTTCGCGGGCGAAGTCGAGATGCGTGGTCGCCGGGAAGACGAAGGCGACGGTCTCGAAGGAAAGGGACGCAAGCGCAAGCCCGGCATCGGCCGGCGGCGCAAAGGCCGGCGAAAACATGCTGCAGCCGAGTGTGCAGCAGGCCGGCGGATGGGACGGGTGCTGGTCGCCACCGGGAAGCTGTGTGGCGCCATCATGGGTACAGATGACGTTGCCGAAGGCATCGAGCTGCGCGGTATCAGGCCTGATGCTGAAGGCGAACGTACCAAGCGTCGACTGGAGCAACAGCAGACAGGCCGCGACAAGCGCGACCGGCATGCTCCAGCGTCTCTCCCGGCGGTTCACCATTTGCCTCTTCAAACGATCGATGACTATCCCTACCACGGCAGCCAGAGGTCGAAAATCGGCAATTCCATGCTGCGGCAACACGGCAGGATCAGTTCTTTTGGGATGGCCGGCTTTCCGGGATGGAGGTCAGCAATGTCTGGCGGGCCGACTTCAGGTGCTTGCGGCAGGCGGCATCGACCTTGCCGAGATCGCGCGACTTGAGCGCCTCGATATAGGCCAGATGCTCGCCGATCGCGACTTCGTTGCGCTCGCGTTCCTGCGCCTTGTTCCACTGGTAGTGGTAGTGGAAGATCATGGCGATGACGTCGTAGAAATCGACGATGAAGCGGTTGCGCGAGGCGCGATGAATGAGCCGGTGCAAGCGCTCGTCCAGCTCCGAGAACTCATTGAAACGCGTCGCGATCTCGCGTGCCAGAACGCGGTGTTCCCCTTCCAGCCGATCGAGATCACCCCATACCGGACTGTCCTGCGGCAGCGCTGTGAAGGCGGCGGCCGAGCGCAATTCGAACATTTCGCGGATCTCGGTCAGTTCCAGCGCGAAGGCCCGCGTGAAGCCTTTCAGCACCCAATGGCTGTTGCGGCGTTTTTCGATCAGGCCGAAGCGGGAGAAGCGGATCAGGAACTCGCGTACGCTGGTGGTGCCGACGCCGATCTCGCGCGCCAGTTCGAGCTCGTTGATCTGCATGCCGGCCTCGGCGCCGCCGGCCAGCAGCCTGCGCATGAACGACCGTTCGATGATCTCGGCCAGCGTGTCGGTCTCTTCCTCGGGAAAGAAATCATCCGCACGTGGGTCGCGCAGCACCGTCTTGGCGCGCTTGTTCCAGGCGATCAGCCCGGTCTCTTCCATGCGTGCAAGAATGCTGCGCACGGTGGTGCGGCTGACTCCCAGCAACGCGCCAAGTTCCGGTTCCGAAGGCAGGCTGCGCGTCTCATCGAGCAGCCTCAGACAACGGTTATAGGCGTCCTTGTAGACGTTGTTGCTCTTCGACATCCCCTGACCCGTTGCACGCCAGCGCTTGCGGCGGCCGGCTTGAAGCGCAATATGACGTTCCATCGTCCGCAGCGCCACCACTTACCCAGGCGGAACCGCCGTGAAAAAACAATTGACGCAAAACTGTTTTTTCACGATAAAAGACATTAACTCTTAACAAGCGCGTGTCAATCCGCGCATCCAGGATCACCCAGGAAACCGCCCGTGAACGTCTCGAATACCATTCTTCTGTCCCCCGCCGACAATGTCGCCGTTGCCAATGGGCGCATCGAGATCGGCACCGCGCTGCCGGGCGGTGCGCTCGCCGTCACCGTCATCGAGCCCGGCCACAAGGTGGCGATCAAGCCGATTGCCGCGGGTGAAGCCGTGGTCAAATACGCTCAGGCGATCGGTCGCGCCACGCAGGACATCGCGCCCGGCGAGCATGTCCATTCGCACAATCTGGTCTTCGAGGCCGGCCGCCTCCCCGTGGTGCCGCCAAGCGAGGCCGAGCATGCGACGGAAGCGGACCGCGCCCGGACATTCATGGGCTATCGCCGCGCCGACGGCCGCGCCGGCACGCGCAACTTCATCGGCATCATCGCCAGCGTCAATTGCTCGGCCACCGTCTGCCATTCGATCGCCGACACCGCCAACCGGACCCTTTTGCCGAAATATCCCGGGATCGATGGCTTCGTGCCCATCGTCCATGGCCAGGGTTGCGGCATGAGCGGCACCGGCGACGGCATGATGGTGCTGCACCGCACGCTGGCCGGCTATGCCCGCCACCCGAATTTCGGCGGCGTGCTGATGGTCGGGCTCGGCTGCGAGGTCAACCAGCTCACGCTTTACGGCCAGAAGGGTGCCGCCGCCGGCAAGCGCCACTTCAACATCCAGGATGCCGGCGGGTCGCGCAAATCGGTCGAAAAGGCGATGGGCGTGCTGGCCGAGATCGCCGAGGAAGTCGGTCAGTTGAAGCGCGAGCCGATCCCCGTCAGCGAGATCGTCGTCGGCCTGCAATGCGGCGGCTCCGATGGCATGTCGGGTATCACCGCCAATCCGGCGCTGGGTGCGGCCGTCGACATCCTCGCTGGCGTCGGCGGCATCGGCATCCTCTCCGAGACGACGGAAATCTATGGCGCCGAGCACCTGCTCGCCTATCGCGCCGCAAGCCCCGAGGTCGCCAAGAAGCTCGATGGCTACGTGAAATGGTGGGAGGATCACGTCGCCAAGCATGGCGCCTCGATCGACAACAATCCGTCGCCCGGCAACAAGCGCGGCGGCCTAACCACCATCCTGGAAAAGTCGCTGGGCGCGGTCGCCAAGGGCGGCCAGACGCCGCTTAACGGCGTCTTCGGCTACGCCGAGAAGGTCACCGGCAATGGGCTGGTGTTCATGGATACGCCCGGCTACGACCCGGTCTCTGCCACCGGTCAGGTCGCGGGCGGCGCCAATGTCATCGTCTTCACCACCGGCCGCGGCTCCTGCTTCGGCTGCCGGCCGACCCCCTCGATCAAGGTCGCCACCAACTCGACCATGTATCACCAGATGGAAGAGGACATGGACGTCAATTGCGGCGTCATTGCCTCCGGCGAAAAGACCATTGCCGGCATGGGCCGGGAGATCTTCGAACTGATCGTCGAGACGGCTTCGGGCCGCAAGACCAAGAGCGAGGATTTTGGCTACGGGGACAACGAATTCGTGCCCTGGCATCTCGGCGCGACGCTCTGATTTCGATTGATGTCTGATAGACTGCCCGGCCGGACAAGTGGCCGGGATAGGGAGGTTGCGCATGGAAAAACGCCGCATCGGCCAGACCGCGTTGGAGGTCACCGAAGTCAGTTTCGGAGGCGCCGCGATCGGCGGCCTCTACCGGGCGTGTTCGCGCGAAGCGGCAATGGAAACGCTGCAGGGTGCCTGGGAGGCGGGCCTGCGCTATTTCGACACCGCGCCCTTCTACGGTTTCGGCCTGTCGGAACGGCGCTTCGGCGATTTCCTGCGCTACAAGCCACGTGATTCCTATGTGTTGTCGACCAAGGTCGGCCGCCTGCTTCACCCGGTGCCCGAAGATCAGGTGCCAGACCACTCCTATGTCGATCCGCTGCCCTTCGCGCTGGACTACGACTATTCCTATGACGGCATCATGCGCTCGGTCGAGTTCAGCTATGCGCGCCTTGGGCTAAACAGGATAGACATCCTGTTTGTCCACGATATCGGCGTTTACACGCACGGTGTCGAGAAAACCAAATTGCACTTTCGCCAGTTGATGGACGGCGGCCTCAAGGCGCTCGAGGAGCTGAAGCGGGCCGGCACGATTTCCGCCTACGGGCTCGGCGTCAATGAAGTCCAGATCTGCCTCGACGTAATGCGCCGCGCGCCGCTCGACTGCATCCTGCTCGCCAGCCGCTATTCCTTGCTCGACCGCAGCGCGGAAGCCGAATTGCTGCCGCTGTGCCGGGCGCAACGCACCTCGCTTGTCATTGGCGGGGTTTTCAACTCAGGCATATTGGCGACCGGGCCGGTGCAAGGGGCGCATTTCGACTACCAGCCCGCCAGCCGCGATGTTCTCGACCGTGTCGACGCCATGGAGAAGATCGCCGCTGAAGGTGGCTACCCGCTGCCCGCCGCCGCGTTCCAGTTTCCTTTGCACGAACCCGCGGTCGCCACTGTGCTGACCGGTACCGCAAAATTGGCAAACCTGACGCGCAACCTCGAACTGCTCGATATCGACGTGCCGGAGACGGACTATGCCAGGTATCGTCCCTACACGGTGGTGCAGGAACTGCATTGAAGCGCATCTTCGCGATGTGCACGGGCGCGACCCGCCTTCACGATGTCGCGATCCAGAGAAGAATGAACATTCCATGTTGACTGATCTATGGAATTAATATTCCATACCTTCACAGAACGGAAACGGGAGCGCCTGACCGCGACAAGAGAGAGCCGCCGCTGGGGGAGTCATTGTCGGGCAGTTGGAAGAACTGGCTGAAACACCGCTTGCATCGGCTGGATCGATGCACTATCAAAACGGTGCAACTGTTTTTTATTGATAAAGTTCTGTTTGGGCCACGCCTATCCGGACGGAGCTTCCGTTAACGTTCACCGGGCGACTTAGGGAGGATCCTATGAAATTCGTGACCAGCATTCTCAACCGCCGCGCCGTCATGGCCCTGGCGGCAGCATCGATGCTCACCGGCGTCATGCATACCGCACCGGTTTCGGCGGCGGATGTGACCATCCCGATCATCGTCAAGGACACCACGTCCTTCTACTGGCAGATCGTTCTGGCCGGCGCCCGCAAGGCCGGCAAGGATCTCGGCATCAACGTGCCGGAACTCGGCGCCCAGGCCGAGACCGACGTCAATGGCCAGGTCTCGATCCTCGAGAACGCCGTCGCCAGCAACCCGGCCGCGATCGTGATCGCGCCCACCGAGTTCAAGGCGCTGGGCAAGCCGATCGATGAAGCAGCCGCCAAGGTCAAGGTCATCGGCATCGACTCCGGCGCCGACTCCAAGGCCTTCACCTCGTTCCTGACCACCGACAACGTGCAGGGCGGACGCGTCGCCGCGGACGGCCTTGCCGCCGCCATCGGCGCCGCCAATGGCGGCAAGATCGAGGGCGACGTCGCCCTGATCACCAACGCTCCCGGCGCCGGCTCGCTCGAACAGCGCAAGCAGGGCTTCACCGAGCAGCTCAAGGCAAAATATCCCGGCCTGAAGCTGGTCGCCGACAAATACGCCGACGGCCAGGCCACCACCGGCCTCAACATCGCCACCGACCTGATCACCGCCAATCCGAACCTCAAGGGCATCTTCGCCTCCAACCTGATCATGGCACAGGGCGTCGGCCAGGCCGTCGCCGAGAACAACCTTGGCGGCAAGCTGGCGCTGGTCGGCTTCGACAGCGACGAGAAGCTGATCAAGTTCCTCAACGACGGCGTCATTTCCGCCCTCGTCGTCCAGGATCCCTACCGGATGGGCTATGACGGCATCAAGACCGCGCTCGCCGCCTCGAAGGGCGAGAAGGTCGAGGCCAATGTGGACACCGGCGCCAATCTGGTGACCAAGGCCAATATGAAGGACCCCAAGATCGACGCGCTGCTCAATCCCAAGCTCTAAGCAGCCGGCGTTCAAAACCGCTTCCGGGGCCAGAGGCCCCGGAAGCATCCGCCGCCAAAGCGGCTTGGCGATCAGCCCGTTTGGCCTTCGCCTGAAAGACGACCGCAGCCTCGCCGAATGCCAACCGCGAGGCCAATCTGGGAGGATTGTCATGACGCCGACGGCGCAGGAACTGCATCCGGCCCCCGTGCTGGAACCCGGCAGGACCATCCTCGAACTGCGCGGGCTGGAAAAACGCTACCCCGGCACCCATGCGCTGAAGCCGGTCAATCTCGCCTTCAAGTCAGGCGAAATCCACGCCATCGTCGGCGAGAACGGCGCCGGCAAATCGACCCTCATCAAACTCCTGACCGGCGTCATGCCGCGCACCTCTGGCGAGGTCCTCTGGGAAGGCCAGCCGGCTGCCTTGGCGACGCCGCATGAAGCGATGGCGCTCGGCATCAATGCCGTGCACCAGGAAGTCGTGCTGTGCCGTCACCTGACGGTCGCCGCCAACATGTTCCTTGGCGAGGAAAATTCCCGTTTCGGCATCCTGCAGCAGCGCGCCATGGTCAGGGAAGCGCAGACGATCATCGACGATCTCGGCTTCGACCTGCCGGCGCATGTCGTGCTGGGTGATCTCACCATCGGCCAGCAACAGCTGATCGCCGCTGCCCGCGCCACGGTGCGCGGCACCAAATTCCTGATCTTCGACGAACCCACGGCCTACCTCACCCGCAAGGAGGCCGACCAGCTTTTCACGCTGATCCGGCGCCTGAAGGGTGAAGGCGTGACGATCATCTACATCAGCCATCGCATGGAGGAGGTCTTCGAACTCGCCGACCGGGTTTCCGTGCTGCGCGACGGCACGCTGGTCGGCACACGCAATATCGCCGAGACCAATGATGCCGAGCTGGTCAAGATGATGATCAACCGCTCTATCGAACAGGTCTATCACAAGGAGCATTTCACGCCGGGCGCTCCGATCGTCGAAACAAGGAACCTGTCGGGCAAAGGCTTCGAGAACATCTCGATGACGGTGCGTGCCGGTGAGATCGTCGGCCTCTACGGACTGATCGGCGCCGGCCGCAGCGAGTTCGTCACCTCGCTCTATGGACGTCACAAGAAGTCGGCCGGCCAGATCCTGTGGGAAGGCAAGGACGTCCAGATCAACTCCGAGCACGACGCCATCAAGCTCGGCATGGCACTGGCGCCGGAAAGCCGCCGCGACCAAGGCCTTTGCCTCAATTTGCCGGTTGGCCTCAACCTCAATTTGCCGATCTACAAGCGCATCTCCAGCAATCTGTTGATCTCGAATGCGAAAGAGAAGGCCGAGGCCGACCGTCAGATCGCCGGCCTGAGGATCAAGACGCCGACGCGCGGGGCGCTGGCGTCGAGCCTTTCGGGCGGCAACCAGCAGAAGATCGTCATCGGCAAATGGCTGGCGCACGGCGCCAAGCTGTTCATCTTCGACGAACCGACGGTCGGCGTCGATGTCGGCACCAAGGCGGAGATCTATCGCCTGTTCGGCGAGCTGTTGTCGAAGGGCGCCGGCATCATCCTGATCTCGTCCTATTTGCCGGAGGTCTACGAACTGGCCGACACGCTGCACGTGTTCCGGCGCGGCAAGCTGGTGGCCACGCACGGGTTCCACACCGCCAGTCACGAGGACATTCTCACGCAGGCGCTCGCCGAGAAACAAGAAAAACTGGGAGGACAGACATGAGCATCGAGGCGATCCCCGCCGAAAAACCGAAGCGCAACTACAACGTCCTGTTCGGGCTGACGCTGCTGGCGCTGCTGGTGCTGCTCTGGATCGTCCTGTCCTTGGCGACGCCAAGCTTCGCCTCGGGTAACAACATCGCCAATCTTCTGCGGCAGGGCTCGATGATCGCCATCATGGCGGTCGGCCAGACCTTCGTCATCATCACCGGCGGCATCGATCTGTCGGTCGGCGCGGTGGTCGGCTTCGCCACCGTCGTCGTCGCCATGCTGATCAATGCCGGCGTTCCGATCGCGGTCGCCATCCTGATCACCTTGCTCGTCGGTGTCGCCATCGGCCTTTTCCATGGCTTCGGCATCGTCAAGATGGGCTTGCCGCCGTTCATCATCACGCTGGCGACGCTGACCTCGCTGCGCGGCATCGGCCTTTTGATGACCAACGGCAACTCGATCAACATCAACAGCGACAGCTTTACCGCCTTCTCGCGCAATTCCTTTATCGGCATCCCCAATTTGTTCTGGATGGTGATCCTGGTGGGTGTGCCCGCCTATGTCTTCCTGCATCACAGCCGTTGGGGCCGCTACCTCTTTTCGGTCGGCTCCAACGCCGAGGCCTCGCGCCTGTCCGGCGTCAATGTCCAGCGCACCATCTACATGGCTTATACGCTGTCCGGCCTGTGCGCGGCCTTCGTCGGCGTGCTGCTCGCCGCCCGCATCGGCATCGGCAACCCGACCCAGGCCGAGGGCTGGGAACTGCAGGCGATCGCCTCTTCGGTCATCGGCGGCACCTCGCTGTTCGGCGCGGTCGGCTCGGTGCACGGGCCGCTGCTTGGCGCCTTCATCCTGGCCACCATCAACAACGGCGCCAACCTGCTCAACGTCAACTCGTTCTGGCAGCGCATCATCACCGGCGCGCTGATCATCATCATCGTCTACTTCGACGGACTGCGCCGCCGCGGCAAATGACGCATTCCAATCGATCGCCGGCCTGGCGCGGGCCGGCGATTTCTTGAACAGACTGGATCAAAGCATGAAAGCCGTCGTCTGCCGCTCGCCCGGCGACCTTGTTGTCGAAGACCACCCGGCTCCCGGCGCCCCGCCTCCCGGCTGGGCCCTGGTGGCGGTCAGTCATGTCGGCATCTGCGGCACCGACTACCATATCTTCGAGGGTAAGCACCCTTTCCTCGCCTATCCCCGCATCATGGGCCATGAAGTCTCCGGCACAGTGACCGAGCGGGGCGAAGGCGTCGACCTCGCCCTTGGCGAACCGGTGATCATCAACCCCTACCTTTCCTGCGGCAAATGCATCGCCTGCCGGCACGGCAAGCCCAATTGCTGTGTCAGGATCGAAGTGCTCGGCGTGCACCGCGACGGCGCGATGTGCGAACAGATCCTGGTGCCGGCTAAGAATCTCTATCCCACCAACGGCCTGTCGCTCGCCGACGCCGCCGCCGTCGAATTCCTGGCCATCGGGGCGCATGCCGTCCGGCGCGCCCGGGCCGAGCCTGGCGCCCGCACCCTGGTCATCGGCGCCGGCCCGATCGGGCTCGGCACCGCCATCTTCGCCCGCATTGCCGGGTTGGATGTGACACTTCTCGATATGAGCACCGAAAGACTGGTCTTCGCGGCGAGTGAACTCGGCTTTTCGATTCTCGACGGCTCGCAAGGACCCGTGTCCGATCTGGTGCGTGATGCGACCGACGGCGAAGGCTTCGACGTAGTCTTCGACGCCACCGGCAACACGCGATCGGTTCAATCGGCCTTTGCCCACGTCGCGCATGGCGGAGCGCTGGTGCTGGTCAGCGTCGTCAAGGACGATATTGTTTTTTCCGATCCCGAGTTCCACAAGCGAGAAATGACATTGATCGGCAGCCGCAATGCGTTGCGCGCCGACTTCGACCATGTCGCGGCCTCGATCCGCAATGGTGCCGTGCCGTTGGCCAAGCTTGTCACCCACCGCACCACGCTGGCCGATACGCCAGGAGATCTCGCACGCTGGGCGCATGAAAAGTCGGGCCTGATCAAGGCCGTGATCGAGATCGGATAGCCCTACAGCGCCGACAGCTTCAACTCCACCCGCTCGGCCGGAAAACGCGACTCCGAAAACTGGATCGGCTGGCCGTCAGGTGTGACGTTGACCGCAACCGTGACCAGCACGATGGCGCCCGGCTGCAGATCGAGATCGGCGAGATCGGCGGCGTCGGCATGGCGCGCCGAGAGCACGGTCGATTGCCTGAGATAATCGTCGATACCGAAACGTGCGAGCGAGGCGGTGATAGAACCGGTTTGCGCCATCGCCTTGTCGATGCCGGCAAAGCGCCGGGCATCGAACCATCCAGCGGCGCGCGACACTGGCCGTCCGTCAGCCTCGCCGCGTGTCTCCAACCGGATCACCTCGGCACCCCGGGCAAGGCCAAGGCCTTCGGCCACGCGCTGGCTGGCGGGCTCGACCGACGAAGCGAGCAGCACGACGTGCCGTTCCGACGTCTGCCCCTGCAGGCCAGTCGAAAAGCGTGTCCGCGCGCCAATCGGATACGACAGCCGCTTGCGTGACAGGACGAAGGTGCCGCGCCCCTGTTCGGCCCGCAGCACGCCCTCCTGCACAAGGGCCGATATGGCGCTGCGTACGGTGTGACGGTTAACGCCGTAGCGCTCGGCCAGCGCGACTTCGGGCGGCAGCGCGGCATTTTCGGCGAAATCGCCGGCGGCAATCGATTGCAGGATCCTGTCGGCGATCTGGCGCCACAATGAGACGCCGCTGCGTCGCTCGATGCTGTCGGCCACATCATGCTCGATCATGTTTTGCCCCCCGGCCTGTCACGCACCCGTCATGGACTCGCGTTAGGTAATATGTATAATTTGTATAGTTGTCTATATCAATAGACAAATTTAGCAGAGAGGAAGTTGGCGATGCGAGGACAGGAAGCCCGCGATCAGGCCGAGCGCAAGGCCGCCATGGCGACGCTGGCGCAATCGAGCGGCGACGACATCGTCCGGCTCTGGAACGAGTCTGGCCTGCCTTCGCAAGCCGAACTTCTGCGCGGTCCCGAGACGGGCCTTGTCACGCTTCGTGGCCGCATCTGCGGCGGCGGCGCGCCCTTCAATGTCGGCGAGGCGACCGTCACGCGTGCCACTGTCCGGCTGTCATCCGGGCAGGTCGGCCATTGTTACGCGCTTGGCCGCGACAAGCAGAAGGCGAAGCTGGGAGCAATAGCCGACGCGCTCTGGCAGGACCCTGCCCGCCGCACCGAGGTCGAGACCAGGCTGATCGCGCCTTTGCGGTCGGCGCTTGCCGCTGCCCAGGAAAAACGCCGCGCCGAGACGGCGGCAACGAAGGTGGATTTCTTCACCATGGTTCGCGGAGAAGATTGATGGATATCGCTGCGCAATCGATCGAGGGCGGTTTCGCCGATCCGGTCTTCAACGCTCAGACCGTGTTTCGGGCCGTCATGGATGCCATGGCGCGGCCGGGCAGTGTCCACCCCTTGCCACCCCTGGCCCGCCCGCCGGCTCCGCTCTCGGCGACGTCGGGCGCCGTAGCACTGGCGCTATGCGACAACGACACGCCGCTCTGGCTCGACCCGGCCCTGCATGCCTCCGCCGCGATCGGGTCTTGGCTTGGTTTCCACACCGGCGCGCCGCTGGCCAACACGCCGGCCGACGCGCATTTCGCATTTGTTGCCACGCCGGCCGAGATGATGACGCTCGACGGTTTTTCGCAGGGCACGCAGGATTGTCCCGACCGATCGACGACGCTGATCCTGCAGGTCGGCGACCTCGTTTCAGGCACTCCGTTACTGCTGGAAGGCCCGGGCATTGAAACCAGCGCCACGATCGCGCCGGCACGGATGCCGCGCCATTTCGTCGAGCAGTGGAAGCAGAATATCAGGCGCTTTCCGCGCGGCGTCGACATCATCCTCGCCACATCGGACGGCATAGCCTGCCTGCCGCGCACGACGCGCATCAAGACGATGGAGGTGTAAAATGTATGTCGCGGTAAAAGGCGGCGAGGCCGCCATTGCCAACGCCCACAGCCTGCTCGCCGATCGCCGGCGCGGCGACCGCTCGGTGCCCGCACTTCGCCTCGACCAGATCGTCGAACAGCTGGCGCTCGGCGTCGACAGGGTGATGAGCGAAGGCTCGCTCTATGACCGTGAACTGGCCGCACTCGCCATCGTCCAGGCACGCGGCGACATGATCGAGGCGATCTTCCTGGTGCGCGCCTACCGCACAACGCTGCCGCGCTTCGGCTACAGCAAGCCGATCGACACCGGCGCCATGCTGGTCGAACGGCGCGTCTCGGCGACCTACAAGGATCTGCCAGGCGGCCAGTTGCTCGGTCCGACCTTCGACTACACGCATCGGTTGCTCGACCCTGAACTTGCCGCTGGCGCCGATGTCGCCGAGCCCTTGCAGCGCGAGACGGAAGCGCAGGCAATGCCGCGCGTCTCGGCGATCCTCGCCCGTGAAGGCCTGATCGAGCCCGATGGCCAGATGCCGCAGGACCATGTGCCCGGCGACATCACCCGCGAGCCGCTGGAATTCCCGATGGCGCGCGACATCCGCCTGCAGGCACTGTCGCGCGGCGACGAGGGTTTTCTGCTGGCGCTCGGCTATTCCACCCAGCGCGGCTATGCCCGCAACCATCCCTTCGTCGGCGAAATCCGCATCGGCGAGGTCGAACTGGAACTCGACGTTCCCGAACTGCCCTTCGCCGTGCCGCTCGGCACGGTGCGCGTCACCGAATGCCAGATGGTCAACCAGTTCAAGGGCTCGGCCAAGGCGCCGCCGCAATTCACCCGCGGCTACGGCCTCGTCTTCGGCCAGAGCGAACGCAAGGCGATGGCCATGGCACTCTGCGACCGGGCCCTGCGCGCCGCGGAGCTCGGCGAGGATATCGTCGCCGCCGCCCAGGACGAGGAGTTCGTCATCTCGCACTCCGACAATGTCCAGGCCACCGGCTTCGTCGAGCACCTGAAGCTGCCGCACTACGTCGACTTCCAGGCCGAACTCGATCTCGTACGTCGCATGCGCGCCGAGTACGAAGCACGCGAAAATCCAGCGAAGGCGGAAGAAAAAAAGGAGGCAGCGGAATGACTGCGCAACCGACAGACATCGCCACCTACAACTTCGCCTATCTCGACGAGCAGACCAAGCGGATGATACGCCGCGCGATCCTCAAGGGCATCGCCATTCCGGGCTACCAGGTGCCGTTCGCCTCGCGCGAAATGCCGATGCCCTATGGCTGGGGCACTGGCGGCGTGCAGGTCACCGCGTCGATTATCGGCCCCGACGATGTGCTCAAGGTCATCGACCAGGGCGCCGATGACACCACCAATGCCGTGTCGATCCGCGCCTTCTTCAAGAAAGTCGCTAACGTCGCGGTCACCACCGATACCGCCACCGCCACCATCATCCAGACCCGTCACCGCATCCCCGAACATCCACTCACGGCGGGCCAGGTGCTGGTCTACCAGGTGCCCATCCCCGAACCGCTGCGCTTCCTCGAGCCGCGCGAGACCGAAACGCGGAAAATGCATGCGCTGGAAGAATACGGCCTCATGCATGTGAAGCTCTATGAGGACATCGCCAAGCACGGCCGCATCGCCACCACCTATGCCTATCCGGTCAAGATCGAGGGCCGCTATGTGATGGACCCGTCGCCGACACCGAAATTCGACAATCCCAAGATGCACCGCTCGCCGGCCCTGCAGCTGTTCGGCGCCGGCCGCGAAAAGCGCATCTACGCCGTGCCGCCCTTCACCGATGTGGTGAGCCTCGACTTCGAGGATCATCCGTTCGAGGTGCAGACTTTCGATCAGCCCTGTGCGCTGTGCGCGGCCGAGAATGTCTATCTCGACGAGGTCATCCTCGACGACCATGGCGGCCACATGTTCGTCTGCTCCGACACCGATTATTGCGAGAAGCGGCGCGCCGACGGCCATCGCGGCCACCTTGCCCCCGAAACCGATCTTGCCGCAGGAAACATGGAGCCGGCGCAATGACCGACGAACCGCTGCTGCGCGTCTCGGCGCTCTCCAAGTTCTATGGCTCGCGGGTCGGCTGCGACAATGTCTCCTTCGACCTGTGGCCGGGCGAGGTTCTGGCGGTCGTCGGTGAGTCCGGCTCCGGCAAGACGACGCTGCTCAACTGCCTGTCGACGCGGCTGCTGCCTTCCTCCGGCACAGCCAGCTACCGCATGCGCGACGGCCAGTTCCGCGAGCTCTACCGCATGAGCGAGGCCGAGCGCCGCTTCCTGATGCGCACCGACTGGGGCTTTGTCCATCAGAACCCAGCCGACGGCCTGCGCATGACGGTCTCGGCCGGCGCCAATGTCGGCGAACGGCTGATGGCGGTCGGCGACCGCCACTACGGCAAGATCCGCGCTACCGCGGTCGACTGGCTGTCGCGCGTCGAGATCGAGGAAGACCGCATCGACGACGAACCGCGCGCCTTTTCCGGCGGCATGCGTCAGCGGCTGCAGATCGCCCGCAATCTCGTCACCGGGCCACGGCTGGTGTTCATGGATGAGCCGACCGGCGGCCTCGATGTCTCGGTGCAGGCCCGCCTGCTTGATCTCTTGCGCGGCCTGGTCACGGACCTCGGCCTTGCCGCGATCGTCGTCACCCACGACCTCGCCGTGGCGCGACTGCTGTCGCAGCGCATGATGGTGATGAAGGACGGCCGCGTCGTCGAAAGCGGCCTCACCGACCGCGTCCTCGACGACCCGCGCGCGCCCTACACGCAATTGCTCGTTTCCTCGATTTTGCAGGTGTGATGATGGCGCGTGTCCCGCCGACGATTGACGATTGGAGAACCTTCTGATGCCGACCCCACTCGTTGTTTCCGACGTTGCCAAAAGCTTCACCATGCATCTGCGCGACGGCATCAAACTCCCTGTCGTCGCGGGTGTCTCGTTCTCGATCAAGGCGGGCGAATGCACCGTGCTTGGTGGTCCGTCCGGCGCCGGCAAGAGTTCGATCCTGAAGATGCTCTACGGCAACTACGCCGTCGACGAAGGCCAGATCATCGTCAGGCACGAGGACGGACTGATCGACCTCGCCCATGCCAGCCCGCGCACCGTGCTTGCCGTACGCCGGCAAACGATCGGCTATGTCAGCCAGTTCCTGCGCACCGTGCCGCGCGTCTCGGCTCTCGACGTCGTCGCTGAGCCACTGGTTGAACGCGGTGAGGAGCGCGAGGCAGCCCTAGCCAAGGCACGCGCGTTGCTGGCCCAGCTCAACCTGCCGGAAAAACTCTGGATGCTGCCACCGGCAACCTTCTCGGGCGGCGAGCAGCAGCGTGTCAACATCGCGCGAGGCTTCATCACCGAGCACCCCATCCTGCTGCTCGACGAGCCGACCGCATCGCTCGATGCGACGAACCGCGACGTGGTGATCGAACTCATCGCCGCCAAAAAGGCGGCGGGCGTCGCCCTGCTCGGCATCTTCCACGATCACGATGTGCGCGAGGCGGTGGCCGACCGCATCATCGACGTCACCGCCTTCGCTCCGGGAAAAATCGCCGCATGACCAGGAAGCTATCGGAGACGCCGCTGGTCCACCCGACGGCGGAGGTGCACAACTCGACACTCGGCCGCTGGACCGAGATCGCCGACCGCAGCCGGGTTTCGGAAAGCGAGATCGGCGACTATTCCTACATGATGCAGGACTGCGCGGTCTGGTGCGCGACGATCGGCAAATTTGCCAACATCGCCGCCAGCGTGCGCCTCAACGCCACCAACCACCCGACCTGGCGGCCGACGCTGCACCACTTCACCTACCGCGCCTCCGACTATTGGGACGACGCCGAGCATGAGAGCGAATTCTTCGCCGAGCGCCGCGCCAAGCGCGTCATCATCGGCCACGACACCTGGCTCGGCCACGGCTCGACCGTCCTGCCCGGCGTCACCGTCGGCGACGGCGCCGCCGTTGGCGCCGGCGCGGTCGTCTCGAAGGACGTCGCGCCCTACACGATCGTCGCCGGCGTACCGGCAAAACCGATCCGCGAGCGCTTCGACCGCCGCACCGCCGAGCGCTACCAGGCGCTTGCCTGGTGGGATTGGGATCACGCGAGGCTGCGCGCCGCGCTCGATGATTTTCGGGAGCTGACGGCCGAAGCGTTTTTGGAGAAACACGAAGAACGGGCATCGGGCAAAGAGGCATAGCCCTCACATCATCGTCATATCGCTGGCTTGTTCATACCCTTGACACAGGACTCGGACAGGACGCGATCTCCTTGAAGGAGATCGCCATGCTCGACACTGTCAGACCCTCGCTCGCCGGATTCTTTGCCGGCTCCAATCCGGCGTCGCCGGCGCATCTCGGCACGCGCTACGACGCGTCAGGCAACTTCCTCCTCGAGCCGGGCAACACCGTCGTTAGCCATCTGGTCAGCGGCTCGCCTTCGGAAGCGGTGGTGTTGGCCGTCCGCGAGAAGATGCTGGCAATGCCTGATGCCGACCGCCTCGCCTTCACGCCCGTTTCCAGCCTGCACATGACCCTTTTCCAGGGCATAATCGAATATCGCCGTCGCCTGCCCTTCTGGCCGCGGGACGTGCCGCTCGACACCAGCATCGACGCCATGACCCGCCTCTATCTGGAGCGCCTGAAGGGGTTCCAGGGCTTCGGCCCTTTCAACATCAAGGTGGCCGAGGTCCTGCCGACCGGCCTCACCGTTGCCGGCGCGACCGACGAGGATGCGCGCATCATGCGTGCATGGCGCGATGCGCTCGCGGTGCCGTTCGGCTACCGGCATCCCGATCACGACACCTACGTCTTCCACATCACCTTCGCCTATCAGATCCAGCGCTTTGATGATGATAGGGCCGCCGCGTGGCAGGCGCTGTTTGACGATTGCCTGGCACTTTTCGCGCGCCAGGCGCCGGTGATCGAGATCAAGGCTCCCGCCTTCTGCGCATTCCGCGACATGAAGCATTTCGAGGAATTGCTGGTGCTCGGCTGATCGCCCGCAAGGCGCCAGTCGCCGCGCCTGTGGAGCGTAACAAAACTGACATCATCGCGACACGGCAGGTTCATGTGGTTGCGTTAGGCGAGTGCCTGACGATCAATATGGACCGGACTGGAACCAGCCCATGTCAGCAAACTCTGCCACGCTCGAAATCCGCGGCGTCAGCCGACGATTTGGCAAGAACACCGCCGTCAGCGACGTCAGCATCTCGATCCCGCAAGGGCAGATGGTCGGCGTCATCGGTCGTTCGGGTGCAGGCAAATCCACTCTTCTTCGCATGATCAACCGTCTTGTCGACCCCAGCCAGGGGTCGATTTTTTTTGACGGCGCAGAGGTTTCCAGGCTGCGCGGGTCGCCGCTGCGGCGCTGGCAGCGCGACTGCGCCATGATCTTCCAGCAGTTCAACCTGGTGCCGCGCCTCGACGTGCTGACCAACGTGCTGCTCGGCAAATTGAACCACCGTTCGACCCTGTCCAATCTTCTGGGCATGTTTTCGCGCGCCGAGTGCGCGGAGGCGGTCGCCGCGCTCGAGCGGCTCGACATCGCCCGCACCGCACTTCAGCCCGCCGGCACGCTGTCGGGCGGCCAGCAGCAGCGCGTCGCCATCGCCCGCGCCATGATGCAGCAGCCCAGGGTGATCCTCGCCGACGAGCCGATCGCCTCGCTCGACCCGCTCAACGCCAAGGTGGTGATGGATTCTCTGCAGGACATCAATCTGCGCGAAGGCATCACCGTTGTCACCAATCTGCATACGCTCGATACCGCCCGCACCTATTGCAACCGCATCATCGGCATGGCCACCGGCAAGGTCGTCTTCGACGGGCCGCCCGAAGAGCTCGACCGCCAAGCCGTGCGTCTTGTCTACGGCGCCGACAGCAATGGCGGCGAGATATCGGAGGTCATCACCTCCACCAGCGTTGCCTTCAAGCAGAAGATCGCCGCATCCGCCGGACCGCTCGAGCCCGCATTCCCGGGATACTGAGCCCAGTAAGGGCCAATAGCGAGCAGCCTGGATCGTCCGTCCGCGTCAAGGGCACTTGTCAAGATCAAGAACGCTGCCGGCGCGGGGCCGGAACTTACAGGAGAGATATCAATGTTCAGGAAGATGGTTTTCGGTGCCGTTTCGGTGCTCGCCATGGCCACCAGCATGGCCCATGCCGCCGACATGAAGGAATTTCGCGTCGGCATTCTCGGCGGTGAAAACGAAACCGACCGGCTGCGCAACTACCAGTGCCTGGCCGATCACCTGAAGGCAGAGTTTGGCTTCGAGAAGGTTTCGCTGTTCCCCGCCGCTGACTATGACGGCGTCATCCAGGGCCTGCTCGGCGGCACGCTCGACTTCGCCGAACTCGGCGCTTCCGGCTACGCCAGCGTCTATCTCAAGGATCCGAAGGCGGTTACCCCGATCCTCACCACCAAGCAGACCGACGGCTCCACCGGCTACTATTCGATCGGGCTGGCGCTGAAGACGTCGGGGATCACCGACATCAAGTCGGCCAAGGGCAAGAAGCTCGGCTATGCCGATCCGGATTCGACCTCCGGCTATCTGATCCCGCTGACCCAGATTCCGAAGACCACCGGCGCCTCGAACGAGACCTACTTCGCGTCGACCCAGTTCAATGGCGGCCACGAAAACAACGTTCTGGCCGTGCGTGACGGTAAGGTAGATGTCGCGGTCGACGATTCCTCGGGCATCGGCGACTTCAAGAACGGCTACACCTCCGGCACCTTCCACAAGGAAGTCGCCAAGGGCGCCGTCGACCCTAACGACTTCGTCGAAGTCTGGCGCTCGGGCCTGATCCCGAATGGCCCGCTTGTCGTGCGCACCGCGATCGGCGACGACATGACCGCCAAGCTGGCGGCCTTCTTCACCGACCTGCCCAAGAAGGACAAGGCTTGCTTCGAAGGCGTCGAAGGCGGCGATTTCACCGGCTACGTTCCGGTGAAGCCGGACTTCTACAGCGTCATCGTCGAAGCCCGTAAGGCAGCCATCGGCGGCTAACGGCGAAATTGCAAAAGGGCGGTACCTCATCAAGTACCGCCCTTTTTGCATCTCCGATCATGACCCTTTCCGTGACAGCCCCCTCCGGCGCCACCCACGAGATGGCCGATGCCTGGCGACGCCAGACGTCGCTGCGCCGGTTCTATACCGTGCTCGGCGTCGGGCTGCTGCTTGCCGCGATGCTTTCCAGCATGTGGTTCGCCGACGAAGCCAACGCCGGGCACTTCTTCGACCGGCTGCGGCATATTCTGGATTTCCTGAGCTGGCTGGTCCCCAAGGACTGGAACGACGTCTGGCGGGCGCTGTTCGACATTGCCTCGCCGCATGATACCGGCACCCAGGAATTCAACTTCCCGCTCGGCCGCGTCTACGTCTGGGACGGTTTCTACATCCCCGAATATGTCGAGCTGATGCTGACCACCGTGAACGTGGCGCTGGTCTCGACCTTCATCGGCTTTGTCTTCGCCGTGCCCTTTTCCTTCATCGCGGCGCGCAACCTGACGCCTCATCCGGCACTGAGGCTGGTGGTCAAGCGCTTCATGGAATTGCTGCGTGCCTTTCCGGAGATCGTCATCGCCGGGCTGTTCGCGGCCATCGTCTCGACCGGTCCGATCGCCGCCATCATCGCCATCGGCCTGCATTCCATCGGCGCACTCGGCAAGCTGTTCTACGAGATCAACGAGAACATCGACATGCGAGCCGAGGAAGGCCTGCGCGCAGTCGGCGCCAACTGGTTCGAGCGGGTTCGCTTTGCCGGCCTGCCGCAGGTGTTGCCCAACTTCATGTCGTACACGCTGCTGCGCGTGGAGATCAACGTCCGCGTCTCGACCATCATCGGCGCCGTTGGCGGCGGCGGCATCGGCGAAGAGCTGAAGCTCTCGATCTCGCGCGGCTTCGGCGCCAAGACGCTGGCACTGGTGCTGCTCCTGTTCACCACCATCTTCATCATCGACCAGTTTTCCGCCTGGCTTCGTCGCAAGCTGGTCGGCGAACAAGCCTTCATGATGGGGGCGTAAATCATGGCGACCATGACCGCTGAGGAGATGCTGTCGATCGAGGCGCGCCACCCGCAGGTGTTCCGGCGCCCGGCATACAAGCGCTTCGGTCCGCTCCTTCTGTTCGTCGGCACTCTCCTCTATCTGATCTATGCCTTGTGGTTCTTCAGCCTGCCGCAGGTGCTGCGGGAATCGCACTGGGAGCGCCTGCCGCTCTTCCTGACACAATGGATCAGCTACGATCTGCAGCCGGAATTCCGTCTCGACCAGCCGGAGCTCACGCCCAAATACCCGCGCTTTTCCGCGCTGGGCGACAACCCGAATCCCGACTGGGTGGTCAGGAATCCAGACGGCACCTTCACCGTGCTGATCGACGGGCCGGCAAAATCCGTCACCTTCGACAAGACGCAGGCGACGATCGTCGCCAACGGCCAGACCGTGCCTGTTTCGCTGACCAGCGGCAAGCCGGTGGTCACGGGTGCGGTACCGGACTGGATCACCGCCCATGACGACGAGGTGGTGGCCAAGATGGGCTTCGCTGGCGAGGTGCGCGTCACTGTCGACCGCGTCAAGGTGCGCAAGCGCTTCCTCGGCTGGGCGAACTTCGTCTTCGACACGCGCTCGCCGTTCTTCGGCAAGTCAGCGCGGGAAGTGATCTCGCTGATCATCTCGGGACCAGAGCTGAAACCAGGTACCACCAACCTCGCCCTCGCCGGCGACAACATCTGGAACAACGCCCAGTGGCAGCACGGCGACGTCTGGACGAAGCTGCTGCAGACCATTGTCATGGCCTTCCTCGGCACGCTGCTCGGCGGCATCGTCGCCTTCCCCCTTGCCTTCTTCGCGGCGCGCAACATCACGCCGAACGGCGTGCTCAGCCAGGTGCTCAAGCGCTTCTTCGACTTCATGCGCTCGGTCGACATGCTGATCTGGGCGTTGTTCTTCACCCGCGCCTTCGGCCCGGGCCCGCTGGCGGGAAGTGCAGCGATTTTCTTCACCGAGATCGGCACCCTCGGCAAAGTCTATTCGGAAGGCCTGGAGAACATCGACGACAAGCCGCGCGAAGGCGTGCTCTCGACCGGCGCCAACGGCATCCTGGTGCAGCGCTACGGCGTGATGCCCGAAGTGATCCCGGTCTTCATCAGCCAGACACTCTACCAGTGGGAATCCAACACCCGCGGCGCCACCATCATCGGCGCCGTCGGCGCCGGCGGCATCGGCCTGAAACTGTGGGAAGCGATGCGCACCAATTCCAACTGGGCCAACGTCTTCTACATGGTGCTGCTGATCCTGCTCGTCGTCTTCATTTTCGACAACATATCCAACTTCCTGCGCCGCCGGCTGAGCCGGACGATCCACGATTACAACAGGATCCAGGCCAGGCAGGGTTAGTGTTGTGACGCAGAAGCGCAAGCATCGTCTCGCCCGGCGCCGAGGGGTCGACCCCCACTCCGTCGAGCTTCGCTCGACACCTCTCCCCCGGTCGACGGGGTAGAGGAAAGGCACCAGACTGTCCGATCCGCGCTTGTCCCCGAAGGCCGAGGCTCTCTTCCTGTCCCGGCGCCACCAAGCCCCTTCCTCTCCCTCCGGAGGGGGGAGAGGTGGCTCGGCGAAGCCGAGACGGAGTGGGGGAACCACCTGGCAAGCGACGCGAACACAAATAGAAAATGGACCAGACGTAGGCGCCTAAGCCGCCTTCCTCCACCCGTCCCTGATATGCCTGTACCCATCGCGATAGACGGCTTCCGGCGTCTCGGAAAAATCCCTCCACACCTTGGTCGCCGCCGCCAGATCCTTCAGCGAGCGACCGAACGCTTCGATCGTCAGCCAGTCGTCATAGCCGCTCTTGCGAATGGCGGAAAAAGTTTCCTTCCACGGAATGTTGCCACGCCCCGGCACGCCGCGATCGTTCTCCGATATATGGATATGCACGACATTGCCGCGGTGCTTCGTATAGGCGCCGATCGGGTCGGCTTCCTCGATATTGGCGTGGAACGTGTCGTACATTGCCCTGATCTGCGGCCGGTCGATGGCGTCGATATGTTCCGACAGGTCGGCCATCGTGTTGAAGAGATAGCACTCGAAGCGGTTGAGCGCCTCCAGCCCGATGGTGACGTTCCTCTTGCCGGCATGGTCGCCTATGGCGCGCTGCGAGGCGATCGAGCGCTTCTTTTCGGCGGCGGTCGGTCCGGACCCGGAAAATCCACCGAGCGTCGAATGCAGCGGTCCGCTCAGCGTGCGGGCGCCAAGCGCATCGGCGCAATCGATCGCCCATTTCATGTAGTCGACACCGGCCTTGCGTGTTGCCGCATCGGCCGAAATCAGGTTCATCGCCGGATCGCCCATGGCTGACACAGCGGTCCGCTCCAGCCCGATACGGTCGAGCAATTCGCCCAGCTTCCTGTAGTCGTCCGGCGTGCCGGCGAAGATCGGGATTTCGACACCGTCGAAGCCGGTGGCCTTGATGTCGCGTAGCAATGGCTCGTGCTTCTTCGACACCGCCGTCGTCCACAAGAACATGCACATGCCGATTTTCATCGACGCCCTCCGCTTTTTGGCGGCCGCTGATTGTACCGCCGGTTTTCGCCACTCCCCCTCATCCGGCCGCTTCGCGGCCACCTTCACCCCGAGAGGGAGAAGAGATATGCGCCAACGCCTCCTCTCCCCCTCGGGGAGAGGTCGGATTGCCCCGAATTGCCCTTCGCAATTCGATTGGCTATCCGGGTGAGGGCCCTCGTTACTCGGCGCCTCTTAAAGCTTGGTCCAGGCCCCGTTCTTCTTCGACGACTTCACGCAGGCCTCGATGAAGGCCATGCCCTCGACGCCGTCCTGAATGGTCGGGAAGACGACATCCTTTGCCGGCTTGCCACCCTTCTTGCGTGCCGCGCGGATGGCCCGTGCGGCTTCCTGATAGATGTTGGCGAAGCCTTCGAGATAGCCTTCGGGATGGCCTGAGGGAACGCGACTGACACGGCCCGCCACCGGCAACGCGCCGGCGCCGTTGCGGGTGATCAGCTGCTTCGGCTGGCCGAAGGGCGTGTACCAGAGATAATTCGGGTCGGTCTGTACCCACTCCAGTCCGCCCTTCGAGCCATAGATGCGCAGCTTCAGCCCGTTCTCGTGGCCCGGCGCCACTTGGCTCGCCCAGATCATGCCTTTTGCCGGATGCGTCTTGCCGACCGGCTTGAAGCGCAGCATGACGTTGACATTGTCGTCGAGCTGACGCCCCGGCACGAAAGCGTCGAGATCGGCCGACAGCGCGTCGAGTTCCAGGCCGGAGACGAAACGCGCAAGGTTGTAGGCGTGCGTGCCGATGTCGCCGAGCGCGCCGCCGGCGCCGGCCTGCTTGGGATCGGAGCGCCACGCCGCCTGTTTTTGGCCGGTGGCGGCAAGGTCCTCGGTCAACCAGTCCTGCGGATATTCCGACTGCACGATTCGAATGTCGCCGAGCACCCCCTTGGCCACCATCTCGCGCGCCTGGCGGATCATCGGATAGGCGGTGTAGTTGTGGGTGAGCACGAACACCTTGCCGGTCTTTTCAACGATCGCCGCAAGCCTTTTCGCCTCGGCCAGGGTCGTTGCCAGCGGCTTGTCGCAGATCACGTGGATGCCTGCTTCCAGGAAGGCCTTGGCCGCCGGCACATGCACGTTGTTGGGAGTGACGATGGCCACCGCCTCGATGCCATCCGAGCGCTTCGCCTCGGCCTTGGCCATTTCGGCGTAGGACGCATAGCTGCGCGAGGGATCGAGCCCGAGTTCGGCGGCCGAGGCTTTCGCACGCCCCGGATCGGCCGACAGGGCGCCGGCGACCAGCACGAAATCATTGTCCATGCGCGCCGCGATCCGGTGCACCGCGCCGATGAATGCGCCCTGCCCGCCGCCGACCATGCCGTAGCGGATCGGGCCGCCTCCCGTTTCCGACTTCGATGCACCAACCATGTCTTTCTCCCTCGTGTGAGATACCCCTCCCCCGAGGGAGAGGGAAAGCCGTGTCAAAATCCCATCATGGCGCGCAGCAGCTTCTTGTCCGTGGTGCCGGCGGCGAAATCGTCGAATGCCTTCTCCGTCACCCGGATGATGTGGTGCTGGATGAAGGGCGCCCCTTCGGCCGCACCATCCTCCGGATGCTTCAGGCAGCATTCCCACTCCAGCACCGCCCAGGAATCGTAATTGTACTGCGTCAGCTTGGAGAAGATGCCGCCGAAATCCACTTGCCCATCGCCGAGCGAACGGAAGCGGCCAGCGCGGTTCGTCCAGCTCTGGTAACCGGAGTACACGCCCTGCCGTCCGGTCGGATTGAACTCGGCATCCTTGACGTGGAAAGCCTTGATCCGCTCGTGATAGATGTCGATGAATTCGAGATAATCGAGTTGCTGCAGCAGGAAATGCGAAGGGTCGTAATTGATGTTGCAGCGCTTGTGGCCGCCGACCGCGTCGAGGAACATTTCGAAGGTCGCCCCGTCGAACACGTCCTCCGAAGGATGGATTTCGTAGCCGACATCGACACCATTGTCTTCATAGGCGTCGAGGATCGGCTTCCAGCGTTTGCCGAGTTCGCCGAAGGCTTCCTCGATCAGTCCGGCGGGCCGCTGCGGAAAGGGATAGAGGTAAGGGAAAGCCAGCGAGCCGGTGAACGACACCGAGACATTCAGCCCGAGATTGCGTGATGCCTTGGCACCGAACTTCATCTGTTCGACAGCCCATTCCTGTCTCGCCTTCGGGTTGTTGTGCACCGACGGCGGCGCGAACCCATCCATCTGCGCGTCATAGGCCGGATGCACCGCCACCAATTGCCCCTGCAGATGCGTCGACAGTTCGGTGATCTCGACCCCGGCGTCAGCGCAGATGCCCTTCACCTCATCGCAATAGGCCTTGGAAGACGCCGCCTTCTTGAGGTCGAACAGGCGCGCGTCCCAGGTCGGGATCTGCACGCCCTTGTAGCCGAGGCCGGCGGCCCATTTGGTGATCGACGTCAGCGAATTGAACGGTGCGGCATCACCCGCGAACTGCGCCAGAAACAGTCCAGGGCCCTTCATTGTCGTCGGCATCGGCATCCTCCTCGTTTGTCACGACCAAGCATAGCGCCTGATGAAAGCAGGGCCAGTCACTTTGGTCTTTATCGCGTCGGACGCTCGCCGACACCGCCATTCTGGTATGACCAAATAAGGCAATCTGGTCAAGCCTTGGAATGCGCCGAAAAGGCACTCCGAGAGCCCAAAATAACGGCACATATCGCAATGTAATCAACAAACTAATCCAGCCTGAAAGTTGCGTCGCCACAGTTGTTGCCGTCTCAAGGAATTTGCTGTAGACCTCATTTCAGACCCAATTGGTCTAACCAGTTTGCAGTAAAAGGCTGGGGATGCCTTGGGGAGGAACCCTTGCGTCGTCTTCCGGCGATGCATGTCGCAGGCAAACCATACGGACGAATCTGGGAAGGACAGACCATGCATCTTTCGACGCACAACTGGATGCGCGCGGAACCGCTTGAGACGACGCTGAAGCGCATCAAGAAATTCGGCTATCAGTCGATCGAGATTTCCGGCGAGCCCGCGCAGTACAAGACCAAGGAGACGCGGGCGCTGCTGAAGGAGCATGGCATTCGCTGCTGGGGCGCGGTGACCTTGATGCTGGGTGAACGCAACCTCGCCGCCAGGGACGAGGGCCAGCGCGAGCGCTCCGTGCAATACGTCAAGGACGTGCTGACGATGGTCGGCGAACTCGATGGCGAGATCATCACGCTGGTTCCGGCAACCGTCGGCAAGGTGGTCCCGGACGGTACCGAGGAAGAGGAATGGAAGTGGGTGGTGGACGCGACCCGCGAATGTTTCACCCACGCCAAGAAGGTCGGCGTCAAGATCGCCGTCGAACCGCTCAACCGCTTCGAAACCTATCTGTTCAACCGCGGCGCCCAGGCGCTGGCGCTGGCTGACGCGGTCAGCCCCGAATGCGGCGTCTGCCTCGACGCCTACCACATCCACATGGAGGAATTTAACGTCCATGACGCTATCCGCCAGGTCGGAAAGCGCCTGTTCGACTTCCATGTCGCCGACAACAACCGCTTTGCCGCCGGCCTCGGCCAGATCGACTGGCCAAGGATCGTCGCCACCTTGAAGGAAGTCGGCTACGACGGCGCACTGACCAACGAGTTCGTCGCCCCGGTCGACCGCACGCCGGCAGCACCCTATCCCGACATGGTCGAGCGCCATCCGGTCGATATCTCGCCCGAGCAGCTGAAGTTCATCCAGGACCATGGCTCCAGCGTGCTGACCGAGAAATTCTACACCGACCAGATGCGCATCACCGCCGAAACACTGCTGCCGCTGATCAAATAGTCGACTGCCGCTGGGAAATTTGCCCTTCCGCCCCGACCGGCGGCAGGGCTGGGGAAAAATATGCGCATCAAGACAGTCCAGGCCTGGTGGGTCCGCGTGCCGATCGAAGCCGCGAAGCAGCATCGCAGCGACTTCGGCCAGGTGACGACCTTCGACGCCGCCATCCTGCGCGTCGAAACCGATGACGGGCTGGTCGGCTGGGGCGAAGGCAAGAACGCAGCCGGCAGTGCCGGCAGCTACGGCGCACTCGTTCACATGCTGAATCACGAGGTCGGGCCGCAGTTGATCGGCCGCGATCCGGCCGACATCGGAGTCATCTGGGAGATGCTCTACAACGGCGTGCGCCATGAGAGCGCCGCCCGCGCCGGCCACGCCATGCCACAACTGGCGCGGCGTGGCATGAGCGTCGCCGCCATCAGCGCGGTCGACATCGCGCTCTGGGACATACTGGGCAAGTCGCTGGGCCAGCCGGTCTGGCGGCTCCTTGGCGGCCGCAAGGTCGATCGCATGCAGGCCTATGCCTCGGGCGGCTGGGCCTCCGCCGATGCCATCGGGGAACAGATGAAATCCTATATCGCCAAAGGCGGCTTCAAGGCGTTGAAGATGCGGGTCGGCGCCATGGACGGCGCGGCGCACGTTTCCGCCGCCCGCGTGCGCGCCGCGCGCCAGGCCCTCGGCCCCGACATCGATCTGATGGTCGACGCCCATGGCACCTATACGGTAGCGGAAGCCAAACGCTTCATCCATCTCGTAAACGACCTCGATCTCGCCTGGTTCGAGGAGCCTGTCATCGCCGACGACAAGCTAGGCATGGCCGAAGTGCGCGCCTCCGGCGCCGTTCCGATCGCCACCGGCGAAAGCGAGGCGACACGCTATGCCTTCCGCGATCTCGCCGTTCTCAAGGCCGCCGACATCTTCCAGCCCGATCCTGCCTTCTGTGGCGGTATCAGCGAGGCGATGAAGATCGGCACCATCGCCAGCGCCTTCAATTTGCGCTTTGCGCCGCATCTGTGGGCCGGCGCGCCCTGCTTCTTCGCCGGGCTGCATGTCTGCGCCGCGTCGCCTTCGAGTTTCACCGTCGAGTATTCGCTCGGCGCCAACCCGATGATCCACGATCTGGTCGAAGAGACTGTCGAAGCCAAGGACGGTATGATAGCGATCCCGGAAAAGCCCGGACTGGGATTCACCGTTTCGGAGCGATTCCTGGAGGCGCACGCGCAACGCAATTGACGATGAAAGAAAAGAACCTTCTCGCGGAACTCGCCGCCTATCTGTTCTCCCACTCGGACAAGGAGAGCGGCCGCACGCCGTCGGAACGCGAATTGGCGGAGCATTTCGGCGTCAGCCGCGGCCAGATCCGCGAAGCGCTCGCCATCCTCGAGGCCATGCGCATCGTCGAGCGCCGCGCCAAGTCGGGCATCTACATCGACACCAAGCAGGCCAGCGTCGAGGCGCTGGCGCTGTTCGCACGTGCCGGCCTGCCGCTCGATCCCTTGCAGATCTATGAAACGGTCGAGTTGCGCAAGATCCATGAGATCAAGGCCGCCGAGCTTGCCTGCTCGCGCGCCACCGAGGAGAATTTCGAGCGCCTGCGCGAAATCCTCAAAGCCTCGGAAGACCGCATCGCCGCTGGCGAAGGTCTGGCCAAGGAAGACCGCGAGTTTCACCTCGAGATCGTGCGCGCCACCAAGAACAGCGTCTTCCACAACATCTGCAGCGTCTACTATCTGATGGGCGAGCAGCGCCTGCCGATCTATTTCAACGATCCTGAACGCAGCGTGCGCTCGCATGCCGAGCACGTGCAGATCTACGAGGCGCTGCTGCGCCGCGACGGCAATCTCGCCCAGGCGCTCATGAGCGCCCATCTGCAAGGCGCGGAAAGCTACTGGAAGGGCCTGATCGAGGGCGGCATGGCGGCTTCGCCCGCGGGCGCGGCACTCGAAAAGGCCTGACCGTGACCCAGACCGTGCCAAAGATCCTGTCGACGCATCCGCTGCACCCGCGCGCCACGGCCAAGCTGGCCGGCGCCGGCCAGCTGGTCATCGCTTCGGCGCTCGACCCCGGCACATTGGCGGGGGAGGCCAAGGATGCCGACATCGTCATCGTGCGGGCGCCGCTGCCGCCGGCGCTGTTCGAGGGTGCATGGAAGCTGAGGGCCGCGATCCGCCATGGCGCCGGTCTCGACATGATCCCGATGGAAGCGGCCGCGGCGGCCGGCGTGCTCGTGGCCAACGTGCCGGCGGTCAATGCCCGCTCGGTGGCGGAACATGTCATGTTCACCGCGCTTGCACTGCTGCGGCAGTTCCGCCGGGTCGACCGCGACCTGCGCGCCAAGGGCTGGCTGGCCGGACGCGAGCACGCCAATGCCAACATCGAACTCGCCGGCAAGACCATCGGCATTGTTGGTCTCGGCGCCGTCGGGCAGGCGGTCGGCCACATCGCCGCACACGGCTTCGATCTCAAAGTGGTGGCAACGACACGCAGCATGCAGCCGGCGCCGGAAAAGGTCGGCTTCCTGTCGATCGACGCGCTGGTCGAGCAGAGCGACATCATCGTGCTCTGCTGTCCGCTGACGCCGGAAACGCGAGGCCTGATCAGCCGCGAACGCATCGCCCGCATGAAACCCAACGCACTGCTGATCAACGTGTCGCGCGGGCCGGTTGTCGATGACGACGCGCTGATCGAGGCCTTGCGGGAGCGTCGCATCGGCGGCGCCGCGCTCGACGTTTTCTCGACGCAGCCGCTGCCGCCAAACCATCCCTATTTCGGCTTCGACAACGTCATCGTCACCCCGCATATGGCGGGGATTACCGAGGAATCGATGATGCGCATGGGCGTCGGCGCGGCCGGCGAAGCCCTGCTGGTGCTGGCGGGCAAACTGCCTGTCAATCTGCGCAATCCCGAAGTGGTCGATCACTACCGGCGTCGGTTTCCGGCGCAGATATAGCATCGCCGTTTCGCCCCAATTCTCCGCGACGTTGCGAGCCATGTCCGGTCTTCGCCTTGCAGTTCTGATTGTCGCAACTTCGTCCATCTGCACCTTGCCGGCATTCGCAGCGGCCGAGAGCAGCTATGTCTATTGCGACAACGGACTACGCTGCTTCAAGGCGCCCTGCCCGTCGAACAGCGCGCTTGACCTTGCCACCGGCTCCATCATCAAGGGCGCGTCGATCGACACCAGCGGATTGCCGCAGACCGACAAGGCGATAATAGCTCAGTCCGACGTGCTTTACAGCGGAAAGATCGTGGTCAGGGGCTCGATCGAGCACCGCATCCAGACCTTCACCGTCAAGGAATACAGCCTGCCTTGGCTGGTCGCGACCCGCATCGTGCGCACCGCCAAGGACGGCGAACGCAAGCACTGTTCATCGCACTGATCCGTCATCCGCGACTCACTGCCGATCAACCCCCAGCAGCCTCTCCACCGACACGGCGATCCGCAGCAGATGCCGGTCATGGCCATTGCGTGCCACGAGCATCAGCCCCATTGGCAGCGATGGCCCCGGCATCGGCAACGAGATCGCACAAAGGTCGAACTGGTTGGCGACCTGGGTGTTGCGCAGCAGCAGGCCTTCGGTGCGGTCACGCAACTCGGCATCCTCGGCCATGGAAGCGATGGCCGGCGCCGTCACCGGTGTGGCTGGCAACGCCAGCACGTCAACCGATGCCAGCCGCTCATCCATGGCGGCGGCCAGCGCGGCACGGCGGCGGAGCGCCCTGATATAGACCGGCGTCGGCAGCAGCGCCGCCCGCGACAATGGCCCGCTGACATGCGGGTCGACCGGCACGGATGCGCCTGTCGCCAGCCAGTCGGCATGCACTTCCGCGCCCTCCATCGCCGCGATCGAACCACGCCTGGTGGCCGCGCGCAGATCCGCGATCATGTCGTCGATCGACAGATCCGTAATGTGTGCGCCAGCCTGTTCGATCTTGCCAAGACAATACTCGAAGGCGGATGCAACCTCGCCTTCCGTGTCGCCGAAAAGAACGCCGCGCGGAATGCCGATGCGAAGCCCGGCGAGTGGAATGGCCACCAACTCCTTCGGCACTTCGCCGGCCATGACCGAGTCGGCGGCGGCGCATTGCGAGACGGTTCGGGCAAGCGGTCCGACCGAGTCCAAAGTGCCCGAAAGCGGAAAGGCGCCATGGAGCGGGACGCGCCGTGCAGTCGGCTTGAAACCAACGACGCCGTTGAGCGCCGCCGGAATGCGGATCGAGCCGCCGGTGTCGGAGCCGATCGAGATGTCGCTCGTCCCCTCGCCCACGGACACGCCGGCGCCCGAGGACGACCCGCCTGGAATGCGGCTGGCATCAACGGCGTTGCCTGGCGTGCCGTAATGCATGTTGTCGCCGATCGCGGTGAAGGCGAACTCGGTCATGTTGGTCTTGCCGATGACGACCGCACCGGCTTGCCGAAGCCGGCTGACGATGGCGGCGTCGCGCTGTGCCGGCGCGGCGGTCTTGCGCATCAGCGACCCGGCCGTGGTCGGCTCGCCGGCGACATCGAACAGGTCCTTGATCGAGACAATGGTGCCGTCGAGCGGGCCGAGTGTCACGCCCACTCTTTTGCGGGCATCGCTGGCGTCAGCCGCGACCCGCGCCGCTTCGGCATAAAGCTTCGTGAAGACCTTCTCGTCGGCCGCACGGTTGGCAAGACGTGACAGGATGATTTCGAGGCGGTCGCGGATTGGTTGCATGTTGGTGTCGGACTCCGCCAGGATGGAACGTCTTTAAGGCAAGCAGCCGTTGGGACTGCCGAAGGGATAACCCGGCCAGCGTGCCTTTGCACCTGCCAGCGACAGGAAGATACTGATGCTGTACAAAGGCAGCTGCCATTGCGGCAAGGTTGCATTCGAGGTGGAGGGCGAACTTGAGAGCGTCGTGCGCTGCAATTGCTCGATCTGCGCCCGCAAGGGTGCGCTGCTATGGGCCGTGCCACACGACAAGCTTACGCTCGTCGCCTGGGGCGATGACCTCGGCCGCTACACATTCGGCGAAACGAAGATAGCGCACCGCTTCTGTCGAACCTGCGGCATCCATCCTTTTGCCGAGGACACCAGCGAAGGCGGCGAACGCAGCGCCTACATCACCATCAATTGCGTCACCGGTCTCGACCCGTCCACCTTGTCGGTCTTCGCGTTCGACGGGCGGGCCGTCTAAGCTTCCCATCATCCTCCATCGACCGCTATTCGTTCACTGCTGCCTCAAGGATAACGGCGCCCGAAAACCGTAAGGGTTCTCGGGCCGTTGCCAGCGGTGGCTGTTGCGAGAGACTATTCGGCCTTTGGGCCGCGCAGGAACACCACGATGGCCGCCAGCAGCGTCGCGGCGCCGCAATAGGCTAACGCGCCACCGACACCGGCATGGTCGACGAGCAGCCCGCCGAAGACGGCGCCCATCGCAATCGCTACCTGGAAGGTCGCCACCATCAGGCCACCGGCGCTTTCAGCCTGGTCGGGCGCTGCCCGCACCAGCCAGCTCTGCAGCTCTACCGGCACGCTTGGGATCACTGTGGGGCGAAAGGGCCAAAGGCGCTGCCGGAACCTTGCTGAAAGTCCCCGGCAACTGGCGGGGAAGCGACCAAGGTCGAACTGCCGTCTGGATCCTATTGGACGCAGAAAGCCAATGAGATGCATGACGACGCCTGCCTCTCGGAGACGGAATGCGTGATCCTGCTGATCAACGACACGCCTTACGAGACCTACCTGCCGAAATAGCCGCGCCCTATGATGCGTGCCGCAGGCTGACACCACTGCCCTTGTCGAACAGCACCACCTTGTCGGGATTCCAGGCAAAGCGCACCGGTTGCTCGATCGCGACATCGGTCCTGGCCGGCACCGTGGCGCGAAGCGTTGTATCGCCGACCCGCAGCGTCAGGATCTTTTCCACGCCATGGTTCTCGACGTCGTGGACACGCGCCTCGACCGGTGCGCCGCTTTCCAGATAGACATCCTCCGGACGGATGCCGAAGACGAGCGGGCGACCGTCGGTCGCCGCACTCGCCCCAGCCCCCGTAAAAATCTTGGCCGCCCCCGCGAAGGGCAGTTCGAAATTCAATGGCGCCATCACCGCGCGGCCGTTAACCAGCCTGCCGTCGATGAGGTTCATCGGCGGCGAGCCGACGAAGCTCGCCACATAGGTGTCGCGCGGATTGTTGTAGATCTCGTGCGGCGTGCCGGTCTGGATGATGCGGCCATGGTTGAGCACGCCGACCTTGTCGCCCATCGACATCGCCTCGATCTGGTCGTGGGTCACGAACAGGAAGGTGGCGCCAAGCTGTATCTGCAGGTTCTTCAATTCGGTGCGGAGCGCCTCGCGCAATTTGGCGTCGAGCGCCGACAGCGGCTCGTCCATCAAGAACACGCGCGGCTTGCGCACGATGGCACGGCCGATGGAGACGCGCTGCATCTCGCCGCCGGACAGGCGGTCGGTCTTGCGGTCGAGCAGGTGCTCGATCCGCAGCGTGCGGGCGGCGCGGTCGACGCGGTCCTTGATCTCGGCATCCGGCAGCCGGCGGATCTTCGGCTTCAGCGGAAATTCGAGGTTTTCGCGCACCGTGTAGCGCGGGTAGAGCGAATATTGCTGCAGCACCAGCGCCACGTCGCGCTCGGCCGCACCCCAGTCGGCGACGTCGACGCCGTCGATGAAGACCTGCCCCTCGCTCGGCTTCTCCAGACCGGCAATCAGCCGCAGCGTCGTCGTCTTGCCGGCGCCCGTCTCGCCGAGCAGGACAAAGAATTCGCCATCGGCGATGTCGAGGTCGAGCCCGGTCAAGGCCGTGTGATTGCCGAAAGTCTTGGAGATGTTCTTGAGCTGGATATGGGCCATCAGAGCCTCACCTCAAGCGACTTGCCGCTTGCCTTGTCGAAGAAATGCGCCTGGGTCGGATCGATTCGGGCAAACACCTTCTCGCCCGGTCCGGCAACGAAGCCGCTCTTGGTGCGGGCCCGCAGCATTTTCGAGCCAACCTTGAGGTCGACGATGTCGAAGGAGCCGAGCGGTTCGACGATCTGCGTCTCGACGGCCATGAAGCCATCGGCCGCGTCACGACGAATGAGGACGCCTTCCGGCCGGATGCCGAGTGCGAGTTGGCCGCTGGCGTGGCCGTTGAGTTTCGACAGCAGCGCCCGCGGAAACTCGAAGCCGGAAGCCGCTCCACCAACGGTGACCGAGGCCGATGACGTTGTTTCGGCAACCGCCGCGTCGGCGACATTCATCACCGGGCTGCCGACGAATTGGGCCACGAACAGGTTGGCTGGACGCGAATAGACCTCGTCGGGCGTTCCCACCTGCTGCAGCACGCCCTCATGCATGATGACGATGCGATCCGCGAGGCTCATCGCCTCGATCTGGTCGTGCGTGACATAGATGGTGGTCGAGCCCTGCTTGATATGCAGCCGCTTGATCTCGGCTCGCATCTCCTCGCGCAATTTGGCGTCGAGCGCGCCGATCGGCTCATCCATCAGCATCGCCTTTGGCCGCCGCACCAGCGCTCGGCCGATCGCAACGCGCTGCATGTCGCCGCCCGAAAGCGCCGACGGCTTCTTCGCCAGCAGATCCGTTATCTGCAGCGTCTTGGCAACCGAGCGCACTTCCTGGTCGATCTCGCTTTTGCTCTTGCGCGTGGCACGGAGCGGAAAAGCGATGTTCTCATAGACGCTCATATGCGGGTAGAGCGAGAATGATTGGAACACCATGGCGATGTCGCGGTCGGCGGCTTTCAGATGCTGGACCGGCTTGCCGTCGATGAGGATGTCGCCCTCGTCGATGGTTTCCAGTCCGGCGATGGCGCGCAACGTCGTCGTCTTGCCGCAACCGGACTGGCCGAGCAGGACGATGAACTCATTGTCCGCGATCTTGAGGTTGAGGTCCTTGATGACCTGGACGGCACCAAAGAATTTCTGGACGCCGCGAAGCTCGATCTGGGTCAATGCTGTGCTCCCGGATTTCGCGCGTCCCCGGCATGACCGGTGCCGGCCTGTTCCTCGGGTGCGATCTTCGAGGTGATGTTGAAGCCGATCAGCCCGATCAGGATGATGGTCAGGCCGTAGGTGTGCAGGGTCATGTTCCAGGGCTGGCAGAGGGCCACGATGCCGAGCACCATGAGTATCTGCGAACCCGGTTCCAGATATTTCTGATTGATGGCGCGAAAGCTCATTTGCGGATCGCTCCGAAGGACATGCCGCGCAGCAGATGGTTGCGGAGCAGGAAGGTGAAGATGGCGACCGGCAGCAGGAACAGGAAGGTGCCGGCGGCGATCACCGTCCAGTCCGGCAGGCCCGAACCGACCTGGCTCGGGATGAACGGCGGCGCCGTCTGGGCGCGGCGGTTGGTCATGATCAGCGCGAACGCGTATTCGTTCCACGCCGTGATGAAGCAGAAGACAGCGGTGGCGGCGATGCCGGTGGCGGCCTCCGGCAGCACGATCTTGAAGAAGGCTTCCATGCGTGTGTAGCCGTCGACCAGTGCCGCCTCCTCATATTCCTTCGGGATTTCATCCATGAAACCCTTCATCAGCCACACCGAGAAGGACAGGTTGAAGGCGGTGTAGAGAATGATCAGCCCGACGTGGGTATCGTTGAGGCCGACCGCGCGGTACATCAGGAACATCGGGATCGCGACCACCACCGGTGGCAGCATGCGTGTCGACAGGATGAAGAAGAGCAGGTCCGCCTCCCCCTTCACCCTGAAGCGCGAGAAGCCATAGGCGGTGAACGTGCCCATGCCGACGGCCAGCACCGTCGAGGTGATGGCGATGATCAACGAGTTCAGGAAGCGGCTCGGATAGCCCGACCACTGCACCTGGCCCTTGCCGTCGCGCACGATCTTTTCGCCACCGTCGAAGACGACGCGCTCCCACCATGGGGCCGCCGCGTACTCTTCCGGCGATGGTGGACTGCGCAATTGAGAGCGCTTGGTGAACAGCTTCACGAACGGCGATATCTCCGGCTGGAAGACGACGGTCGGCGGAATTGTGGTGGCAAGATTGCGCGGCTTGAACGCTGTCGAGGCGATCCAGTAGATCGGCGCCAGGAAGATGATCGTCACCAGCAGCACGGCGACTATGGCGACGCGGTTGAAGGTGATTTCGGAAGAAGTGCGGACGGCCGCCATCTCAGCGCTCCTTCACCTTGTTGAGATATTTGACGTAGATGTTGGTGATCGCCAGCACCATGATCAGCACGATGTAGGCCATCGCGCAGGAGCGCCCGGTCTGCCATTCCTGGAACGCCATCTTGTAGAGCCGGATCGAGATCAGCTCCGCCGTCGGCTGGCTGGTCAGGATGTAGGCGAGATCGAAGGTCTTGAAGGCTTCCATGGTGCGGAAGATGACGGCGATCATCAGGATCGGCGCGACCAGCGGCAGGGTGATGCGGAAGAAGGTGTAGAACGGCCCGGCGCGGTCGATCGCGGCGGCCTCATAGAGATGCTTCGGCACCGCCGACAGCCCGGCCAGCGACAGCAGCATGACGAAGGGCGACCACATCCAGATGTCGGTCAACGCAACGGCGTAGAGCGCCATCTTGGGGTCGGCCAGCCACTCGAAATTGCCGAGCCCGAGCGCATAGTTGATAACCCCCCATGACGGATCGTAAAGCAGTTTCCAGAACAGCCCGACCACCGCCATCGACAGCATCATCGGCAGCAGCAGCAGCGTGGTGATAAGACCCTTGAGCGGAATGTCCCGGTTGAGCAGCATCGCCACGCCGAAGCCGACAAGCAGCTGTCCGACGACCGAGACAATCACGTATTTCGCCGTGATGGCGAAGTTCGACCAGACATAGGGGTCGTTGAGCAGGTCGCGATAATTCTGCAGCCCGACGAAATTCGCCGGCGCATTGGTCGACGCGCGGAAGTCGGTGAAGGAATAGCCGAGCGAATAGATCAGCGGAAAAATGTTGAAGACGATCAGGAACAGAACCGTCGGGATGATGAAGAGATTGCGGATGGAGATATCGCTTAGGCCGCGTGCCGCGGCGCGCGAGGATCTGTCGAGGGTGGTGATCATCGTGGTCGCCAAGACCCTGCTCCCGGTTCAAGAAAAAGAAACGGAGGAGGCGACACCGCCCCCTCCGCGGGACATGAAGGATTATTGGACGCGGCCGTATTTCTTGAAGGTCGCGTTCCAGTCTCCAGCCAATGCGTCCAGCGTTTCCTTGGCGGTGCCGCTGCCGCCGATCATGTAGGGGTAGACGCGCTGGTTGAGCTGCTGCAGCAGTTCTGCGTATTCCGGCACTGCCCAGAAATCCTTCA
Organism: Mesorhizobium sp. B2-3-14; assembly: GCF_006442175.1. Lineage (NCBI taxonomy): Bacteria > Pseudomonadati > Pseudomonadota > Alphaproteobacteria > Hyphomicrobiales > Phyllobacteriaceae > Mesorhizobium > Mesorhizobium sp. B2-3-14. Next base: position 180,622 of record NZ_VFVP01000010.1, read on the forward strand.
CCTTGAACATGGTCTCGTAGAAGGCCTTGTTGTAGGGCGTGGCGTTCTGGAACTCAGGCGACTTGAGCACCGCCTGGCTGCAGGTATAGCCGCCAAGGGCCGCCCACTTCTTCTGGGTCTCGTCCTTGATGAACCATTCGAGGAACTTCATCGCCTCGTCCTGCTTCTTCGAGTACGAGATGACGGAGATGCCTTGCCCGCCGAGTGCGGCGAACTGGTCGCCATTTGGGCCGGGAGGGTTGGCGAAAAAGCCGGTGTTCTTGGCATTCGGGTTCGACGCTTCGTTGATCAGCGAGGGGAAGAACGCGAAGAAGTTCATGCTCATCGCGGCCAGGTTTTCCGTGATTGCCTGGTTGTCCTCGACGAAGAACGATTTGGCCCAGCCCGGAGGCGTGAACTTGTAGAGCTCCTTGTAAGCATCGAGCGCGGCCACCGCCTTGTCGGAGTTGATGTGACCGTCGACCTTGTAGGTCGTGTAATCGCCCAGCTCACCGCCATAGGAGAACAGCGCGTTCTCAAAGCCCATCGCCATCGCGTCGTAGGAATTGTCGGTGTAGATGGCGATGCCGTATCTCTTCTGATCCGGCCGGTGGAAGAACTCGGCGATGTCGCGCAGCGCCTTGAAATCCTTCGGCACGTCGAGGTCGTAGCCGTATTTGGCTTTGAAGGCTTCCTTTTCCTTGGGATCCTCGAACCAATCCTTGCGATAGGACCAGCCGACGGCGTCGCCCTCAAGCGGGATCGCCCAGTATTTGCCGCTGTTGCCGGGATACTCGGCATAATATTTCACCGTCGCCGGTGCCATGACGTTGCCGAGATCATGCTTCTTGAAGAAGTCGGTCAGGTCGACGTAGTGGCCGCCGGTGGAGCCGGCGCCGAGCCACTGCGAGTCGCCGACGACCAGGTCATAGGCGTCGCCATGGGCGTTGAACTCGGTAAAGGCCTTGGTCTGGAAGTCGGACCAGGGCGTGGTCTCCACCGTGATCTTGACGCCGGTTTCCTTCTCGTACTCGTTGCCGAGTTCCTGCAGGTAATTGGCCGGATCCCATTCCGCCCAGAAGATGGTGAGCGACTTTTCCTGCGCGTAGACGGACGTTCCGCAGGCAAGCGTTAAGCCGATACCAGCAAGCATGCTGGTCACTAACTTGCGCATAATGATTTCCTCCCTTGTGCGCATTCTACCTTGTCGTACGAGCCAGCGACGGAGCCGGCCCTGGTAGTTCCTCCCGTGGTCGCGCTTTTCCGAATTCGGAGCCTCCTCGCTCTGTCCGGAAATGGATCGCAGCCCTCACTTTCGATCCGCTTATCTTCCTTGATCTGGTATTACCAATCCTGCGGCGACGTCAAGCCCTTTCTTGAAAGCCGGCATGGGCCGTTACTGTCGAATTAAAGCTTTATCTGCCTGTTTTCCCATCATTTTCCTACTCAATGATATACATTGACCTTGCCCCATGATCGCATTTTGGGCTAGGATCAGCGGTATGCAGGCAAATCTGGTCGAACCAGATTGGGGCTATTTCGCCGCTCCTGAAGCGGACTCATCACCACCATAAGCCGACTCCGCGATTGCCGTGCGCACCAGCGCACTCGCCGCCCATTGCGCCACCGACATCATCCGGCGGCTGTCCAGCCCCCATATATCCTTGAGCACGATCAGCACCTCCACGCCGAAGATCAGCGACAGAGCCTGCGCCAGCCGCTTGAAGTCGCGCGGCGGCAAGCGGCCCTTGAGCGGCGTGAGCGCCTCCTTCAGCAATTCGACGCGATGGCCGCGCGTGAAGGCCGGCTCTCCGCCCAGCGTGCCCGCCTGGCGCCGCGCCCATTGATCGAGCGACAGCTTCAAAGCAGCCTTGAATGTCGCCTCGAAGGCCTCGATGCGCGGCATGGCCGTATCGAACAGTTCGGCAACGCGGCGCTCGGCATCGGCGGCGGTGGACTTCCAGGTCAAGATTGGCCCCAGCCCCTCGTCGACGACGGCCTGCACCAGGGCTGCCTGGCTGGGGAAGTAACGGTAGGCCGTGGCCCGGGAGACCTCGGCTGCCTCCGCCACCTCGCTGACCGAAGGCGTCCCACCCGCCTGCATCAGCCGCGTGGCCGTCTCCAGCATCAGCCGCTTTGTCCGCGCCCGCGGTCCGCGCTCTGCTCTCTCCCCGGCATTGTCGTCCGTTGCTGGTTGTTGACGTGAGACATCCATGCCAATACGATACGCGCGTCTCAAAAATTTGCAATGGCAGCCCTTTTCCTGGAGTGGCCACGTTGACGCTCTACGGCGCACAAAGCTTTCATCTGATGAACATCACCACCTTCGAACCAACCAGCAGAGGGAGGCGCGGATGAAGCGCATCCATGTAGTGGGAACCGCCGACACCAAGGGCGAGGAACTCGCATTCCTGGCCGATGCGATCGCCGCGAAGGGTGCCGTCGTCTGCCGTGTCGATGTCGGCACGCGAGGCGCGACCGTGCCGGTCGACGTCTCGGCTGAAGAGGTCGCCGCCCATCATCCCGATGGCCGCGGTGCGGTGCTCGGCATCGACGACCGCGGCGGATCGGTTGCGGCAATGGCTGGGGCCTTCACGCGCTTTGTCCAGTCCCGCGACGACATATCGGGCATCATCGGCATTGGCGGCGGCGGGGGCACCTCGATCATCACAGCGGGCATGCGCGCGCTGCCGCTCGGTCTGCCCAAGCTCATGGTCTCCACGCTGGCCTCGGGCGACACCGCCCCCTATGTGGACGTGTCCGACATCATCATGATGCCATCGGTGACCGACATGGCCGGCCTCAACCGGCTGTCTCGTGTCGTGCTGCACAACGCCGCCCAGGCGATAGCGGGCATGGCGGTCAATCCGGCGCCTGCGGCGGACGGCAACGCCTCGATCGGCCTCACCATGTTCGGCGTCACCACGCCTTGCGTGACGGCAATCGCCGAACACCTCCGCTCGACTTATGATTGCATGGTCTTCCATGCCACTGGCACCGGCGGCCGCAGCATGGAGAAGCTGGCCGACAGCGGCCTGCTGTCGGGTGTCATCGACATCACCACGACCGAGGTCTGCGACCTGCTGTTCGGCGGCGTGCTGCCGGCGACCCAGGATCGTTTCGGTGCGATCGCCCGCACCAAGCTACCCTATGTCGGCTCGGTCGGCGCGCTCGACATGGTCAATTTCTGGGCGCCATCGACCATTCCGGAGCATTATCGTGGCCGGCTGTTCTACGAGCACAATCCGAACGTCACGCTGATGCGCACGACCGCGCGGGAATGCCGCGCGATCGGCGAATGGATCGGCACAAGGCTCGCCCGCTGCGAAGGCCCGGTGCATTTCCTGATCCCGGAAAAAGGCGTTTCCGCGCTCGACATCGAAGGCGGCGCCTTCTTCGATCCGGAAGCCGACGCAGCTCTGTTCGAAGCCGTCGAGCGCACCATCAGGCCGGGTGCGACGCGCCGCGTCACCCGCCTGCCGCTGCACATCAACGATCCGGACTTTGCCAAGGCGGCGGTCGCGGCCTTTCTCGACATCGCCAGACAGTGAGACCCAGACATGCCAGCCATACCGCGCAAGGACATACTGAAAAAGTTCCGGGGAATGATCGACAAAGGCGTGCCGATCATCGGTGGCGGCGCCGGCACCGGCCTGTCGGCCAAGGCCGAGGAGGCCGGCGGCATCGACCTCATCATCATCTACAATTCCGGCCGCTACCGCATGGCTGGCCGCGGCTCGGCCGCCGGCCTGCTCGCCTATGGCAACGCCAACGAGATCGTCAAGGAGATGGCCTATGAGGTGCTGCCGGTGGTTAAGAAGACGCCGGTGCTGGCCGGCGTCAACGGCACCGATCCCTTCGTCATCATGCCGCTGCTGCTGGCGGAACTGAAGACGATGGGCTTTTCCGGCGTTCAGAACTTTCCCACCATCGGCCTGTTCGACGGCCAGATGCGGCAGAGTTTCGAAGAGACCGGCATGGGCTTCGGCCTAGAGGTGGACATGATCGCCGAGGCACACAAGCTCGACCTCCTGACCACGCCCTATGTCTTCAACCCCGAAGAAGCACGCGCCATGACCAAGGCGGGCGCCGATGTCGTCGTCGCCCATATGGGCGTGACCACCGGCGGCTCGATCGGCGCCACCTCGGCCAAGTCGCTCGACGACTGCGTCATTGCCATCGACGCCATTGCCGAGGCGGCGCGCTCGGTGCGCAACGATGTCATCCTGCTTTGCCATGGCGGCCCGATCTCGATGCCCGACGACGCCCGCTACATCCTCTCCCACGCCAAGGGCCTGCACGGCTTTTATGGCGCGAGTTCGATGGAACGGCTGCCGGCGGAAGCCGCGATCGCCAGGCAGACTGTGGATTTCAAGGCGGTGACGCTCGGCGGCGGCGCAAAGAACAAAAAGGGATGAGAGAGATGACCGACAGGAGCAAGGTCTTTGTCTACCCGAAGGACGTCAGCGCCTTCGGCTTCGACTGGGGCAGGCTGGCGCTGACGGTGGCGCCAGAAGTGAATGGCGCGACCCGTTTTTCCGGCGGCGTCGTCGACCTGCCCTCAGGCAAGGGCCACACCCGCCACAACCATCCGGGTGCGGAAGAGATCATCTTCGTCATCTCGGGCCATGGCGAACAGATGGTCGAGGACGAGAAGGGCAATCCGGTAGTCGAGAAAGTCGGCCCCGGCTGCACCATCTACGTGCCGGAGAGCCGGTTTCATTCAACGCTCAACACCGGCGACGGGCCGATGCAGCTGTTCGTCGTCTATTCGCCGGCCGGGCCGGAACTGGGTCTGCGCGAACTGCCGGATTTCAGGCTGATCCCGCCGGGCGCCGGCCTCCAAAATTAGGCCGTCCCACCCCTATTCCACCCCCGGCCCCGATCGCCAAACATCACGTACCCGCTCTCGGTCACCGCCAGCGTATCCTCCAGCTTGATGAAGCCGCGCGTCGGGTGAAGCATGGTGGTCTCCACCGACAGCACCATGTTTTTCTCCAGCGGTTTGGCCGCATAGGTGCCTTCATAAGTCACTGGATGGTTGGTCATCAGGAACGGCGCCTCATGCGTGATCAGGCCCATGCCGTGGGCGAAGAAATCCGTATAGGGCGCGACCTTGGATGTCTTCAGCACACTCTCCGCATGAGAAATCATGTCGCCGCCAAGCGTGCCCGCCTTCACCTTCGAGAAGGCCGCCTGCTGCACCGTCTCGACCTCGGCCAGCAGATCCTCGAGCTCGGCATCGGGTTCGCCCAAAATGCCCATCCTGCAGAGATCGCCAATATAACCGTGATAATTGCCGCCGGAATCGATCGACAGCACCTCGCCCTTCTTCCACGCTTGCGGGGAGGTGGCGCGATTGTGGCTGGAGCCCAGCGTGAGCAGGCAATATTCGAAATGCGCACCGCGATTGGTCTCTTCGCGCCTGATCTGCTCGATCATCTCGGCCTTGGTCGTGCCCTCGCGCGCCCAGGCGATGGTCGCCAGCATGGAATCGGTGATCAGCTCGGAGGCCGTGCGCAGCTTCTCCAACTCCGCGTCGGTCTTGATGGCACGCATGCGTTCCAGCATGTCGGTCGCATCGATCAGCTTCGCGTCGGGCAATGCCTTGCGGATCAGCGCATAGGCGTCCGACGGCAGGAAACCGGGCTCGATACCGATGCGGGCATCGCCCTTGCCGATCTTCCTGACATGCTCGACGGCAAGATTGGCGGCGTCGAGGGTACCCCAGCAGGCAGCATGCAGCGTCGGCGTCCAGAACGGGTGGTTCTGGTGCTCGCCGCCTTCCATGCGGTTGCCGATATAGGCTGCATGATCCGGCCCGCCCTTCTCGTAGACCACGATCGGCAAATAGCGGCTGTGACCGATCGCATCCATGGCGGCGAAGAAGATGAACTTGTAGCCGCCCAGCAGATATTGCGTGTTGTGCTTGGAGGTTGCGAGCAGCACGTCGATGCCGGCCTCCTCCATCAGCCGGTCGACTCTGGCCTGCTCGAACGGGATATCGCTGACGGCACTCTTGCCCGGCGCAATGTTCATCACTCTCTCCCAGAATTGCCCGGGATCGGCGCTGTTTCGCACCCGATCCGCCGGCTCGCGGTCAAATCTGCACCATTTTTCTCGCTCTGGTCCAGCCAGAATGTTTACGAACACAGCGCCAGGGCGGTCACCAAAGCGTCATTTGTTCACATATCCGGAAATCTGGTCCTACCAGCCAACCGAATTGACTGGACTTGTGCTAAACTGGTCCAGCGGACGGAAATTTCAAAGCCAAGCAGGGATGCGCCAATTCCGTCTCTGGCGAAACCCTCGGCAAGGCCCATAATCCCGCCGCAAGGATGCCGATGCGCGCGCCGGCGTTCGAGGCCGCGCCCGGTCGGGTGGAGGAGAGGACGGAGTTCGATCATGTCAGGTTTCACCATTTCCAGACGCACCGTGCTTACCGGGTCGGCAATGCTGCTGGCGTCCACCGCCATGCCGGCCCTGGGCTGGACGCAGACGCCAAAGAAGGGCGGACGGCTCGTGCTTGCCGCCGATTCCGAGCCGCGCAATCTCAACCCGGCGATCGTCGCCTCCAACGGCGTTTTCTTCATCTCCAGCAAGATCGTCGAGACGCTGGCCGAAGCCTCCTTCGACGGCAAGGACGGGCTCGCGCCTCGGCTGGCGGTGAGCTGGGAAGGTGCCGCCGACGGTCTCTCGGCGACCTTCAAGCTGCGCGAAGGAGTCAAATGGCATGACGGCAAGCCGTTCACCTCGGCCGACGTCGCCTTCTCGGCGCTGCAGATATGGAAGCCGCTGCAGAATCTCGGCCGCACCGTGTTCAAGGATCTCAGCACGGTCGACACGCCAGACGATCTGACCGCCGTGTTCAAATTCGCCAAGCCGACGCCGTTCCAGCTGATCCGCAACGCCTTGCCGGCGCTGTCGAGCGTGGTGCCGAAGCACATCTACGAAGTCGGCAAGATCGAGGACAACCCCGCCAACAACGCACCGATCGGTACGGGTCCGTTCAAGTTCGGCGAGTATAAGGCCGGCCAGTACTACCGGCTGACGAAGAACGCCGACTACTGGGGCAAGGACGAGCCCTATCTTGACGAGATCATCTATCAGGTCCTGCCCGACCGTACCTCGGCCGCCGCCGCGCTGGAGGCCGAGGAAATCCAACTCGCGGCTTTCTCGGCCGTGCCGCTGGCCGATCTCGACCGCATCTCCAAGGTTCCCGGCCTGAAGGTCATCACCAAGGGCTATGAGGGCCTAACCTACCAGCTCGTGGTCGAGATCAACCATCGCCGCAAGGAATTGGCCGACCTCAAGGTGCGCCAGGCCATCGCGCACGCCATCGACAAGGACTTCGTCGTCAAGACAGTGTTCCTCGGCTACGCCGCCACGGCCACCGGCCCGGTGCCGAAGAACGATCCGCAATTCTACACCGCCGACGTGCCGATCTATGCCTTCGACGTCGCCAAGGCCAACGCGCTGCTCGACGAAGCTGGTTATAAGAAAGGCGCCGACGGCAACCGCTTCTCGCTCAGGCTCTTGCCTGCCCCCTATTTCAATGAGACGAAACAGTTCGGCGACTACCTGCGCCAGGCGCTCGCGGCAATAGGCATCGACGCGCAGCTGGTCAACAACGACTCGGCCGCCCACATCAAGGCGGTCTATACCGACCACGCCTTCGACCTTGCGGTCGGTCCGCCGGTTTTCCGCGGCGACCCGGCGATCTCGACCACCATCCTGGTGCAGAGCGGCATTCCCGATGGCGTGCCGTTTTCCAATCAGGGCGGCTACAAGAATGACGCGCTCGACGCCCTGATCACCAAGGCCTCCGAAACGCTCGACACCACGGCGCGCACCGACCTCTACAAGGAGTTCCAGAAGCAGGTCGCGGCCGACCTGCCGCTGATCAACGTCGCCGAATGGAGTTTTATCAGCGTCGCCAGTGACAAGGTCGGTAACATCGCCAACAACCCGCGCTGGGCGGTGTCGAACTGGGCGGACACGTATCTGGAATCGTGACAGACTTGCGCGGATGAGAGTTCGCGAGGAAAAGCCATCGGCAGCAGCCAATCTCCCCCCTCGAGGGGGAGATGTCCGGCAGGACAGAGGGGCGCGCCTGGGCTCGACATTTCCTTATGTCCCTTATCGCACATTCGAGGTCCGCATGAATCGCGCCCTCGTCCTCCTGCGCCGTCGCCTCGTCGGCAGCATCTTCGTGCTTTTGATCGTCGCCATCGGCACTTTCCTTTTGCTAGAAGCAGCGCCCGGCGATGCGGTCGACGCGTACATCGTCTCGACCGGCGGCGACGCCGGCATGATCGAGCTGTTGCGCCACCGCTGGGGCCTCGACCAGTCGGAGCTGACGCGGCTCGCCAACTACCTCTGGGCACTGCTGCATCTCGACCTTGGCCAGTCCGTCACTTTTTCCCGGCCGATCCGGGACGTCATCCTCGAGCGCCTGCCGACCACGCTCATCCTGATGGTCAGCGCCACCGCGCTCTCCTTTGGCCTCGGCTCGGTGCTCGGCATCTATGCCGGCGCCAGGCCAGGCAGCTTCCGCGACCGTTTTGTCTCCGTCGCCTCGCTGGCTCTCTACGCGGTGCCCGGCTTCTGGCTCGGCCTGGTGCTGATCGTGATCTTCGCCGTCGACCTGCGCTGGCTGCCGATCGGCGGCGTCGAGACGCTGGCCTCGGACAAGACCGGTCTCGACCGCGGCGCCGACATCGCCATCCATCTGGTGCTGCCGGTTTGCGCACTCGGTTTCATCTATCTGGCGCTTTATCTGCGCATGATGCGCGCCGGCATGGCCGAGGCCTGGCGCCAGGATTTTGTGCTGGCCGCCCGCGCCCGGGGGTTGTCGCGCCGCCGCATCGTGCTTGCTCATGTCGCCCGAAATGCGCTGCTGCCGCTGGTCACCATGCTCGGCCTGCAGTCGGCGCAGATGCTGGGCGGCAGCGTGGTCATCGAGAGCGTCTTTGCCGTGCCCGGCCTTGGTCGGCTGGCGCAGGAAGCGGTCGCCGCGCGCGACACGCCGCTGCTGCTCGGCATCATTCTTACCAGCGCCGTCCTGGTCATCGTCATCAATCTTGGCGTCGACATTGCCTACGCGTTCCTTGACCCGCGCGTCGGCGCCAGCGGGGCCGGTGCATGAGCCGTCTGCGCCGCTTTCTGCGCACGCCCGAGGCGGCCGCCGGTGCCATCATCCTGGCGGCGCTTTTTGCCATGGCGCTGTCGGCCTCGCTGCTGTTTCCCGGCGACCCGCAAGCCATTGCTGGCGCGGCGTTGCTGCCGCCTTTCCAGGACTGGTCGCTGCCGCTCGGCACCGACCAGCTCGGCCGGGACGTGTTGGCCGAGCTGTTTCATGGCGCCCGTACCTCGCTGGCCGTCGGTCTGGCGGCGGCGGCCGCGGCACTCGCTTTCGGCGCGGTGATCGGCACGCTGGCCGGCTTCGCCGGCGGCCTGATCGACGAGGTGCTGATGCGCGTCACCGATGCTTTCCAGACCGTGCCGGGCTTCCTGCTGGCACTGGCCTTCGTCAGCGTGGTTGGGCCCTCGCTCGGCGTCGTCGTCGTCGCAATAGCGCTCGGCACCTGGACGGGGCCGGCGCGGGTCGCCCGCGCGGAAGTCCTCTCCATTCGCGAACGCGACTATGTCGCCAGTGCCCGTGTCATTGGCATGCATCCCCTGGAAATCGCCTTTCGCGAGGTGCTGCCCAATGCCTTGCCGCCGATCTTGGCGATGTCGTCGGTGATCGTCGCCGCCGCGATCCTCACCGAAGCAGCCCTGTCTTTCCTTGGTCTTGGCGACCCCAACCGGGTCACCTGGGGTGGCATGATCGCGGAAGGTCGCGCTGTCTTGCGCACCGCGCCGTTCCTCTCGATCGTCCCGGGCATTGCGCTGGTGCTGACGGTGCTCGGCGTCTATTTCGCCGGCGAAGGCATCGTCGAGACGACGGCCGTGCGCAGGGGCCAGTCGTGACGGGACTGGCGTCGATCCGAGATCTGACGGTGACCTACCGCCGTGATGGCAGCGAGGTCGCCGCGCTGAAGAATATTATTCTCGATATCCAGCCAGGCGAACGGCTGGCCATCATCGGTGAAAGCGGTTCGGGCAAGAGCACGCTGGCGCTGGCGATCGCGGGATTGTTGCCGGCGAGCGCCAGGATTGAGGGGAGTATCGACTGGTTCATGCGATCACCGCCAACGTTGGGGGCCAAGGCACCCCCCTCCGGCAGGATAGAGGGGGGTGGGAAGGATCGCCTATCTCTCAACCGTCACAATCAAGCCTCCCTTGGCGGCGGCGACATCGGCTTCGTCTTCCAGGATCCGTCCGCCAGCCTCGATCCGGTAATGGCAGTCGGCAAACAAATCGCCGAAGTCGCGCGCACGCATCTCGGCCTCACATGGGCCCAGGCATATGCCAAAGCCAAAACCCTTCTCGAACGCGTCCGCTTGCCCGACCCCGACTCCGCCCTGCACGCCTTCCCGCATCAGCTTTCCGGCGGCCAGAAGCAGCGCGTGGCGATTGCCGCCGCGATTGCCGCCGGGCCGAAACTGCTGATCGCCGACGAGGCGACCAGCGCGCTCGACACCATCGTGCAGGCCGAGATCGTCGCTTTGATTCGACGGCTCGTGGCCGAGGACGGCATGACACTGCTGTTCATCAGCCATGACATTGCGCTCGCCGCCGAGCTTGCCGAACGCATCGCCGTGTTCCGCCACGGCCAGTTGGTGGAGTTTGGCAAGACCGAGCAGATTGTCGAAGCCCCGACGCAAGCCTATACCCGCGCGCTGCTCGACGCCCATATCGACCTCGACGCCGAGCCGCTGCTGCACCGAAGCAGGCTGAATGCATGAGCCTGCTGACAGTGTCCAATCTCACCAAACGCTACAGTCGCGGCGGCAAGACCCTTGCTGCGGTGAGCGATGTCTCCTTTCATATCGAGCCCGGCGAAACGCTGGCGCTGTCAGGCCGTTCCGGCAGCGGCAAGTCGACCATCGCGCGGTTGGTGCTGCGCCTGATCGAGCCGGATGGCGGACGCATTGAATTCGAAGGCGATGATTTCCTGGCTCTGGGCGGCTCGGCACTTCGAGCCCGTCGCGCGCGCGTGCAAATGGTGTTCCAGGATCCGCTGGCCGCCTTCAACCCGCGCGCCACGGTGGCGCGCGTCCTCGATGACCCCTTGCGCATTCATGGCGTCGCCCCGCGCACGGAGCGCCCGCGCCGCATCGCCGCCTTGCTGGAGCGGGTCGGCCTGGCGGCCGATCTCGCGCCCCGCGCAATCCATGAAATCTCCGGCGGTCAGCGGCAGCGTGTGGCGATTGCCCGCGCCATCGCCACCAAGCCGTCGCTGATCGTGCTTGACGAAGCGGTGTCGGCGCTCGATGTCTCGGTGCGCGGCCAGATCCTCGATCTCCTGCTGGACCTGCAGCGCGAGGAACGGATCGCCTATCTCTTCATTTCGCATGATCTTGGCGTCGTCCGGGCGGTCGCCCACCGCGTCATCCTTCTCGATGCCGGGCGGATTGCCGAGAGCGGCGATGCCCGAACCGTCATCGACGCGCCGCGATCGGCCATCGGCAAGGCACTGGTGGCGGCTGCGCCCAGATTGAACAGAAACAGACCATGATCCGCTCTTCGAACAAGATCACACCGACAGGACGGCCTACCCTCCAACCATCAACCTGACGACCTCGTCATGGTTGGTCTCGGAAATCTTGCGCTCGCCGGCCTGGACGCCGCGGCGCAGCACGACGATGCGGTCCGAGACCGCGAAGATATCCTGCAGATTGTGCGAGATGAAGATCACGCCGCGTCCTTGCGCCTTGAGCTGGTGGATGAGCGAGATCACCTTGCGCTGTTCCGGCACGCCAAGTGCCGCGGTCGGTTCGTCCATGATAAGGATCTGCGCATCCCAGTAGACGGCGCGGCCGATGGCGACGGCCTGGCGCTGGCCGCCGGAGAAATTGCTGACCGGGGCGTTCATCCGGCTGACGTGGAAATCCAGCCGCTTCATCGTCTCCCTGGCCGCCTCGGCCATGGCCTTGCGGTCGAGCACCGGCAGGAAGCCGAACGCCTTGCGCATCGGTTCGCGGCCAAGGAAAATGTTGGCGCCGATCGACAGATTGTCGGCGAGAGCCAGATCCTGGTAGATCGTCTCGATGCCTTTTTCGCGCGCCTCTTGCGGCGTCGCGAATGCCACCGGCTGGCCCCTGAGCAGGATTTCGCCGCCTGTCGGCTGGAACACGCCCGAGATCGCCTTGATCAGCGTCGTCTTGCCGGCACCATTGTCGCCGGCCAGCGCCACCACTTCGCCTGGCCGCACGGCCATGGAGAAATCGTTGAGCGCGCGCACGGCGCCGAAGTGCTTGGACAGGTTGCGGACCTCGAGCAAGGGGGTGTTCTGGTCGGTGCTATTCATCCTGGCGGCCTCCACTGAACCGGCGCTGCGCCTGGTCTATGAGCACGGAAATGATGATGACGACGCCAACGGCGATGAACTGCCAGAACGGCTCGACATTGACGAAGACCAGCCCGTACTGGATGACCGCGATCACCAGCGCGCCGGCGACCGTGCCCAGGATGGTGCCGGAGCCACCGAACAGGCTGGCGCCGCCGATGACGACCGCCGCGACGCTGTCGAGCAGCAGCGGCTCGCCGGCTTGTGCCGCACCGGCCGTGAAGCGCGCCGCGTAGAGCGCCCCGCCAAGGCCGGCGCACATCGCCGACAGCACATAGAGCCGCAATATGTGGCCCCTGATGTCGATGCCGGCGCGCCGCGCCGCCTGCACATTGGCGCCGATGGCATAATTGTGCTGGCCGAACCGTGTCTGGCTGAGCAGATAATGCATCACGATGACGAACACGGCAGCGATCATGACCAGATAGGGCACGCCGTAGAACTTGCCATTGCCGAGCAGCGCGAACCAGGAATTCTGAACCGGCACCGTCGTGCCGCCGGCAAGCAGGAAGGCAACGCCGCGCGCGACGCCGAACATGCCGAGCGTGCCGATGAACGGCGGCACCCTGAGGCGCGAGATCAGCAGGCCATTGATGATGCCGGGCAAGCCGGCGACGATCACCGCGGCGAGGATGCCCGCCAGCATGGCCAGCGGCAAGGGAATGGCGGCGCCCGCCATATTGGTGGCATGCGCGGCAACGACGGCGGCAAGCCCCATGATGAACCCCAGCGACAGATCGATGCCGCCCGAAATGATGACGAAGGTCTGTCCGGTCGCAAGCAGCAGCGGCGCTATGGCAAAGATTGCGATGGATTGCAGGTTGAACGGGTTGAGCACGAACGTCGCGCCGAAGGCGAACCTCGACCATACCTCGAAACAGATGATCAGACCGGCGAGGAACAACCAGGCGCGCCCTTCGGCGATGCGTCCGATCAGGGTCCTGGCCGGATCGCCATGATCGGCCTGGGGGGCGACATGCTTCTCGGCCGGCTGGGCTGGTGATGTCGAGGTCATGAATACTCCGCGGCGCGGCTGCGTTCAAACAGGCCCCGCCTTTGGGAACCCGGCACGAGCTCCCCCCGGCGGACCGGGAGGAGCCAAGCTCGTCTTGACCTACTCGGAGTAGAGGTACTTCGAGATGTTCGGGTCGGCGATGTTGGACTTGTCCATGATCGTGAAGCCGGTGCCGATCGTGACCGGGATTGAATGGCCGGTCAGGTGGGCATAGGCCGAGACGACGCCGAAGTAGCCGATCTCGGCGGGATGCTGGGCGATCGCCACGTCCACCAGGCCGGTGTTGATGTTGTCGACGATGCTGGTCGGTGCATCGAAGGCAACGACCTTGACGGTGCCGCTCTGCCCGGCCTGCTTGACGCCGTTGGCCGCACCCAGCGCGGAGAACAGATTGGCGCCGAACACGCCGACCAGATCGGGATTGCGCGCGAAGACGGCCTGCAGCTGCGAGGCCGCCTTGTTGGCGTCGTCGTCATTGAATTGGGTCTCCAGCACGGTGATGCCCGTATGCTTGGCCATCTCCTTCTTGAAGCCTTCTTCGCGCTGGTCGGTGGTCGAGATGCCGGGCTTGACGTTCGACACATAGACCTTGCCCTTGTCGCCGACGGCGGTGGCAAGCGCACGCGCGGCGATCTCGCCGCCCAGAACATTGTCAGAAGCAATGTAGGCCAGCGGGAAATCGGCATCGCCAGCACCCGTCTGGTAGACGCCGCTGCCGATGAAAGTATCGACTGTTATGACCGGAATGCCGGCGTCGTTGGCCTTGCGCAGCGGCTCGACCAGCTGGACCTTGTCGGTCGGCGCGATCAGGATCGCATCCGGCTTCTTGGCGATGACCGCGTCGAGCACCGGCACCTGGGTGACCGGGTTGAAGTCCGGAGCGCCCTGGAAGACTAGGTTCACGCCGAGCGCGTCGGCGGCCGCTTGGGCACCCTTGCGCATGGTGATGTAAAAGCCGTCGGTGGTGAGGCCCGGAATGAGCGCAATGGTGTATTTTTTGTCCTGCGCCTGCGCGGGCGCCATCAGCACCGTTGCGCTGACGGCAAGCGCCGCGAGCGCGGCAACGATCTTCTTCATGACATCCTCCTCATTGTTGGCAGTTCTGCCGTTTTCGGTGACATTGGAATGGCCGTTATCCGCTCAGAGGCAGGATGCCGGAACGCCTGTTTGCCTTTCGCGGGCAGCTCCTCCCAAGCGCCCTCCAGTCTAAATATCAGCCGGCCGAGCCGACCGGCACAATCCCGTGCTCACTTTCCTCGCCTCCGCGAGGTCAGGGAACCATGCGCCCCGCATGCCTGCACGACGGGTCGGCAACTTGTAACACTTTGCAGAAATAAATTGCAACTCGGTTTTTCCGCGACTGCAACGCCGGCTTTCGAGACGCCATCTGACTGCTCCTCCGAGCCCCGGGCGAACTATCGTCCCGACTCCCCGGCGACACAATCGATTTCGCAGCGGCTTCTCTCCGCACCGACAGCGCCGCATCAGTCCTCATATCTGCCGCTATCGCATTGCAAGAACCGCGAGGATGGCCTGAGCCGTCTTGGTATCCGTCACCAGCGTGTTGATGAGCCCGGAACGAACGGCGCCGATGATTGCCGTCGCCTTCTCCGGCGAGGCTGCGACGCCGATCACCAGGGGCACGGCGCGAAGCTGCGCCGGCGACATGGCGATCATCCGGCTCTCCCCTTCCCAGGCGATCAGGGCGCCTTTCGCATCGAAATAATGGCGAAGGACGTCGCCAGCCGCATGGACCAGCGCCTGCTCGGTCGGCGTGGCGGCACTCGCCTCGGGTGGGTTGATGGCGTGCGGCAGGCCAATGCCGACGATCGCGACGTCGGTCCTGTCCCACAGCGCGACGGCATCGTGGATGGTGGCGTCTCCGAGGAAGACGTCACGCAGTTCGCTGGACGGCAGATAGGGCGCATGGATAAAGTGCGGTGTCCCGCCAAACTCTTCGGCGGCGAGCCGCACGAATTCATTGATCTGGAAATGCGCCGCGTGCTGCTGCATGCCGCCAGTCGCGGCCACAGTCAGCACGCCCGGCATGCGCGGCAGACCGGCTCGAATGACCTCGCGCACGGCGCGTCCCCAGCCGATGGCGACCACGGAGCCGGCCACCAGTTGCGCCTGCCTGAGCAAAGCGCCAAGCGGGGCGGAAAGCGCAGTCAGCGCACCCGCTGCCGGCGTTTCGACAACGGCGGCGTCCCGCAACTTCAATCCGTCGACAAGTTGCCTGGTAATATCCTCCGGCGTCGCCAGGTCGATCACCTCGATGCGCACGATGCCTTCGGCCCGCGCCCGCTGCAACAGGCGCGAAATCGTCGCGGTGGAGACACCGAGCTGCCGCGCTATGTCGACCTGCGACATCTCCTCCACATAGTGCAACTTGGCAACCGTGTGCAGCATCGTGCGCGATGCGGTCGCGTCCTGGGCGGAAGAAACAGACAGCTTGCAATTCCTTTCAGCAACGTGTTACACACGTATACGCCGATGCGAGTTATCGCGCAAATCCGGTGAACTCGCAACTTGAGGCATACCAGGCCAAACGCCGGTTGGGCTGCTTATCCCAGCAGCCGGCGATGTATCAGGCGGCAAACTCTTCCTGCCGGCAGGCGGGCAAACTGACCATTTGTTTCCACGGGATCAGCGCCTCGGCGCGCCAACATCGGACAGAAGAAAACCATGACCAGGATGACCACCGCGGAACTGCGCGGCTACCAGCAGATATGCGGCAAGGACGGAGCCATGGTGGCCATCGCTTGCGATCAGCGCGGCGGCATGCGCACCTTGTTGGCGTCGGACCCCGAGGACCAGGCCAGAATCACCAACGACATGCTCGGCGACACCAAGGCCGACATCACGCGCTACCTCGCAAGTGCGGCGTCCTGCGTGCTGCTCGACCCGCTCTGCGCGGTGCCGAGAGTTGTCGACGACGGCGTACTGAACCGTGACACCGCGCTGCTCATCGGCCTCGACGCGTCCGGTTTCGACGTTTCGCCGGAGGGCTATCGGCTGTCGCGGCTGGTCCCCGGCATTGACGCGAGGCGCGTGCGCGAACTCGGCGGCACGGGCGGCAAGATCATGGTGTATCTCAGAGCCGACAAGCCTGAAGCCAACGAACACAACATTGCCATCCTGCGCCAATGCATCGCCGACTTCGGCAAAGAGGACCTGCTGCTCGTCGTCGAATTCCTGACCTATCAGCTCGAAGGGGAAAGCCCCGAGGACTATGCGGCCAAGACGCCCTGGCTGGTCGAGGAGGGTACGAGGATTTCGCTGGAATGCGGCGCGAAGGTGCTGAAGCTTCCCTACCCCGGAACGCCGGAAGCCTGCGCCAACATCACTGAAATGGCCGGCGAAGTGCCGTGGGCCGTACTTTCGGCCGGCGTCAACCACACCACTTTCCTTAGCCAGGTCGAGGTCGCCATGCAAAATGGCGCCTCCGGCGTCATCGCCGGCCGATCGCTGTGGAAGGACTGCATCTCGCTCGATCGTGACATTCAGCGCGAAAGGCTTAAGACCATCGCGGTGCCGCGACTGCGAGAGATCCAGGCGGTGATCGGGCACTATCGGCGGAAGGCTGCCGCCTGATATCCACGTTTGAGCGCCGGCACGTGCAGGACGTCATGCCACAAAAGTCGATGGCCATAGGGATCGATATAGGCGGCACCAATTTGCGTGCCGCCCGCATCTCGGGCGCCGGTGAAATCCTCGAACGTCTTTCCGAAAAGAGCGCGGCCGACGCGGAGCTGGTGCTTGGCCGCATCGCCGACATGGCGCGCCTTCTCGATACGCCTGATGTGGCGGCCATCGGCGTCGGCGTTCCCGGCCGCGTCGACGCACGGCGCGGCGCGGTCCTGTCGGGAGGCTATGTCAACCTCGCTTCGGTCGCGCTCGCGCAGCGGCTGGAAAGCATGACCGGCAAGCCTGTCATCGTCGACAATGACTGCAACATGGCGCTGGCCGCCGAGATGGCGCTTGGCGCCGGCCAAGGCCACGACAACATCGCCATGTTCACCATCGGCACCGGCATTGGCGGCGCCGTCGTCCAGAACCGACGGATCATGCGCGGCCGGGCAACAGCGGGGCAACTGGGGCACATCACCGTCGATGTCAACGGCGAACTCTGCGCTTGCGGGCGGCGCGGCTGTGTCGAAACCACCAGTTCGGGTACGGCGCTCGGCCGTCACATAGCGCGGGCTGACCTTGGTCCCGAGGTTTCGGTCGACCAACTCTTTGCCCGCGATGCCGCCGGCGACATCCAGGCGCGAGGCATATTGGAAGCCTGGGCGAGGCCACTGCGCGCGGCCATCGATACCACCGTTGCCGTGTTCGACCCCGACCTCGTCCTGCTTGGCGGCGGTCTTGGCCGGGCGGCACACAGAGCGCTTGGCCACGCGCCGGCGCTGGCGCCGTGGTACCAATGCCCGGTGGCGCCGGCGCAGCTCGGCGACGACGCCGGAGTGATCGGCGCCGGTCTCCAGGCGCTTTCGGCACCGACATCGACATCGCTTTCCGTTCAGCACGGCCGCGCCAGACGCGCCGTGCTCGTCAACGGCATCCCGGCCAGCGGCAAGAGCACGGTGTCACGCGGCATCGCAGATCGCTTGGGATGGCCGCTGCTCGCGCTCGATACGGTCAAGAACCCGTTCCTCGAAGTGCTCGGCGGCGGCGACCGCAAATTCAACCGCACGCTGGGCCGCGCCAGCTACCAGGCAATCTGGTCGCTCGTAGGCGACGCCCCGGCCGGCAGCACCTTCATCGTCGATGCCTGGTTCGGCTTCCAGCCGCGGCAAGTGCTCGAGGATCATCTGCGCAACGCCGGCGTCGAACACACGGTCGAAATCTGGTGCCACGCGCCGGGCGAAGTTCTGGCCGAACGCTACGGCGCCCGGCTAGGTCAGCGCCTCCCGGGTCATCCCGGCGCTGCCTATATCCCCGAATTGATCGAGCTGGCCAAGCGCGCCGAACCGCTGCGGCGCGGGCCGCTGTTCGACGTCGATACGACGCAGCCGATCGACTTCGAGGCCATCGCCGCATGGCTGCGCGCGACCTTGGCCGGCGACGCGTCGGTCCTTTCAATCAATAGCCGACGGTGAAGCGCTGCCTGACATGTGTCGGCTTCTCGATCTCGTCGACCATGGCGATGGCATAGTCCTCGAAGGAGATGCTGCTCCCCTTATCCGAGGCGAGAAGCGTGTCCTTGCCGACGCGGAACTTGCCGGTGCGCTCACCTGGGACGAACATCGCGGACGGCGACAGGAACGTCCAGTCGACGTCGCTGACTGTCTTCAATTTGTCCAGGAAGTCGGCGCCCTTCTGTGCCTCGGCCTTGTAGATCGCAGGAAATTCGGCTGTATCGACCAGACGCTTGCCGGGCGCGACTTCGAGACTGCCCGCGCCGCCCACGACCAGATAGCGCTTCACGCCCGAGGCACGCACCGCGGCGATCAGCGTGTCGGGGTCGCTATCCACGAAATGCACCGCGCTGATCACCGCGTCATGGTCGCGGATCAACTCGGCAAGGCCTTCCTTGTCGAAGACATCGCCCTTCCTGGGGGTCACGCCGGGCAGCGCGGCAATTTTTTCAGGGCTGCGGGCGATACCGGTGACCGTGTGGCCACGATCGGAGAGTTCCTTGAGTATGCGCGAGCCGACAGCGCCGGATGCACCGATGAGAGCGACGTTTGCCATGTTCTTTTCCAGTCCTTGTTGGAGGTCAGTAGAGGGTCACGCCGCCGCTATATGGGCGACAAGATTGTCAAAGCTGCCGAACAGCGCGTTCGAACCGATGAGCCGAGGCGCTTCGCTGCGGATGACCGCCAGCGAAGGCACGCCGTTGGCGTGCAAGCGCCGGAATAGCGCGCGGCCACGATTGACCAGGTCGAGGTGCGCCGTCAGTAAGGTTTCGGTCGGGCTCTTCAGGATCGCGGCGGCATCCATCATGCCAGCGCCGGCGAGCACGGCAGCCACGCCTTCCACAGTTACGACATCGCGACCGTCGACATAGCGCGCACGTTGGATTGCCTTGAGCGCGGTCAACCGGCGGCTTGGGTCTTCCAGGCCGGCGGCGCTGATGCCGAGGGTCGCGGCATGCGAGTCCAGCAAGGTGCCACGGATGCCGAGGACATTGTGCTGATAGGGCTGCGTGAACGCTTGTCCGGTCAGACGCTCGATACGCTGGTCGTTCGCCCAGGCGTGAGCGGCAAAACCTTCATCCATCGGCCTCGCGCCCGCTCCCGAAAACAGACCAGCCGGCAGCAATTCGACGCGCACGCCGCTGGCAGCCAATTTGTCCAGCATCGGAGCGGCGCCGTAGCACCAGCCGCAGAGCGGATCGAAGAGATAAGTCACATCCGAATTGCTCATGATTGCCTGATAATCCCTTGGCGCGGCGTGTCGACGATCTGGACTGTCAAAGTGTCGCTCCTATGTGTCAGACAACGATCTTGCGATAAACGCCATCCAATAATATAAACTGTCTGATTTGATCAGACAAAAGCGATCGTCGTGGCTGACCTGCTGAACCTCAATCGACTCGTCTACTTCACCACCGTGATGGAGACCGGCTCCTTCACATCGGCGGCCGACCGGCTTGGCGTCGCCAAAGCCGTGGTCAGCCATCAGATCGGCAAGCTCGAGGAGGAGTTGGGCGCGACACTCATGCGACGAACGACGCGGCGTGTCGCACCGACGGAAGAGGGACGTCTCTTCTATGATCGTGCGATGATAATCCTGCGGGAAGCGGAGGCCGCCTATGGCGAGATTTCGCGCGCGGCCGTCGAACCGGCGGGAATGTTGAGACTGACGGCGCCGCTCGACTACGGCACGAAGATCGTCGCACCGGTCATCGCCGCCTATCTGAGGACTTATCCGCATATGCGCGTCGAGGTGATCTTCGACGACGCGGTAAGCAATCTGGTCGACGAGCAGATCGACCTCGGCGTCCGCGTCGGCTGGCTTGCTGATTCCTCCAACCAGGCGCGGCGCCTGGGCACGATACGGCAGATCGTGGTGGCAAGCCCTGCGTTCGCCGCAAGCTTGCCGCAGGATGTGAGCCCGCAGCAGGCGCGGTCGCTGGCCTGGGTCGGAAACGCCCAGCTTCGCGGCGTCGGCCAATGGCTGTTTTCCAGGGATGGCGACAAGGTGCTGACCGAACTCAACCCGGTCATCACATGCGACAAGAGCCCGGCTGCCCATGCCTGCGTGCTTGCCGGCATAGGGCTGGGTGTGTTTCCCGACTATAGCGTCAGCGACGACATCGCCGAGGGGCGGCTGGTGCCGGTCTTTGCCGACTGGGCCTTGCCCACCGGCGGCATCCACGCCGTCTTTCCGCCGGCAAGGTTCAGGCCCGCCAAGGTGCGCGCGTTCGTGGACCTGCTCGCCGCCGCCGAGAGAAAGCGATCGCGCGGCAGTGCCGTGGCGTGAATGCAACCGCGGCAGAAGGTCGGTACCCGAAACAAGTCGTCCGCAGCAATATGAGATCGGAACGCGAACGGCCCGCCGGCATAGAGCCAGGCGGGCCGTTTTGTTTGGTTGCGGGGACAGGATTTGAAC